>CABYJX010000093.1 GCA_902519405.1 uncultured Gammaproteobacteria bacterium | reverse complement strand
ATCGTCATCTTCTCGGTAAAACCCTGTTAAAAGATAACGCCAGTTGTATTTCGAAAACCCAATGCTAGCAGTAAGCTGTTGAGAAGTTTCTCGACCTAAATTTGGGTTACCACCAAAGAGTCCATTGGATCTGGAATTTAGGGCAGTATAGCCCGGTAGTTGAGAGGATTCGGACCACTCTAAGCTTGCAAATTTGCTACCGTTTTCATGCTCCTTAGATAGAGTGATGCCTAGTAGCGGAAGAATCTTCGAATCGTCGCGATTAGACCAGTCAAAACTTGCTCCTCCCCTAATGCGCATCGATAGATTATCACCAAAAAAGAAAGTCCGTTCTGGCACGATACTAGTTTTTAAGTAACTGCGAGAATAGAATTTACCGTGGGTAAGGTCAGTGGAATAGACTAGCTCGTCGGCCGATAGCTGGCTGCTAAATCTCCAGGTTACTTCTTTTGCATTAATCCGAGCGTGGATGCTGGCACCGTAGACACGGGTCTCATGATCGAACGAACCTGGTAAGCCAGATTCTTTGGTTTTTCTATCATAATCATAATCATCTCGAAGGCGTCTAAAAAATCCGGCCATTTCCCACCAGCCATTAGATAATTGCTTTTTATGGTTAACTAAAGCAAGTAGCGTTTTTGTATGATCAGTTTCGGGATAAATAGCGAAGCCAGTGTATGCGCCAGGCCATGCGTAAAACTTATCTTGATAACCGAAAATCAAGTCAGTCTGGGTTTGATCGCTTGTGTGCTGCATTTGTAAATTAAAGCGCTTAAATTGATGATCCCCGTCATCAATTGTTCCGTCACCAGATGAACGTGCAGCACCGAACTTATAACTGGTTTTTCCTTTAGAATATTGTCTGCTCGCGATGGCTCCTTCTAAAGATTGAAAGTTCATAGAGTCATTGCCAAGGCCCATCGAAAATTTCCCGCCAGGAGAAATTTGATCTAGTTTATAATGGATGGTGGCCATAGTTGCGTTAAACCCATATAAAGCATTATCAATACCCAAGGCGATATTGGAGATAGAGGCTGATGATGAAATTGGTAAGTCGATTGAGTAATGCCCTGTTTGCGGATCTATTATTGTTGCAGCACCAATTTTAAAACCTGTATTTTCAAAAAGCCCTCCGCGAGTCGTTACATCCGATTGACCCTCTGGCAATCCTCTAGACTGTAGTTCTACAATTGGGTTGTAACGCAAGTTGCTTGCTAGAGAGGGATACGTTCCAGCTGGATCTTCATTAGTGATTCGAATAGCTGTGACTATGATTTCTGCTAGGGTGCCCATCGTATCTTGCGCAGCGCCACAATCTACACTTATTAACCCAAAAATGGTTAGAAATCTAAAGTATGGGGGTATTATTTTTTTCAAAGCACTTTTCTCTATGCATCACTAGCCTTATTTTTGACTCTTATCGACATGTTATTTGGATGAGAGAGCCATAATGTTCTCTACCCCGTGATTGTACATGATAAGTTAATTGACCAAGAAATTTACTTATTTAGGAGAACTCGACATGATTTTTTATCGTTAAATCTTTAGTATTATCAATCTAAGAATGGTGGTTTTTTTTCTTTTTCTCTGCAATATTTTTACTTACTTCAGTACACTCGTATTTTATCGTCACAATAATCCATCGTGTGTATCTGATAAATCAAAATGGAGTCATATTTTGCAGATATTTGACAAAAAAGTAGCGGCACTTCTGAATGGCAGTTTAAATCTTGTCACTATGCTCGTGATTGCCGAACCTGATGGATGTACCCCCTATGCTTTATCTTTTTCATTTAGGCAACTAAAAGGGAAAGGATTTACCGAATCGGATCATTTTGATTCTTTATCATTGAGGTTTAATTAGGATGTCAATTAACCTTCCGCGCTATATCGGTAGCTCTTCATTTGAGGCAGCACGATCGATTGATCATAATATTGCTGTTTCGACTGGACGTTCTTTACACGGCCATAGTTTCTTAGCTCGTGTGAGTGCGGATTGCGATACTCAAGACTATGCTTCATTAAAACTAAGACTCCAGAATGCTACTTCGATTTTGGACTACCAATTTCTAAATGATCATATTGATGAGCCATCTGATATAGGCATAGCTATTTGGT
>CABYJX010000092.1 GCA_902519405.1 uncultured Gammaproteobacteria bacterium | reverse complement strand
ATATGACTAGGCCAACTTTAGGAACAATTTTAAAATTAATGTATCTTGAACCAACTCAATTTTTAGATTCCCAAGTCGACCAGAACATAGATGTTTAATTGGGGCGGATAGTCGTTGGGTATTTACAGCTTTAGTTTTGCTTTGATTGCAATTTAGCAGTTTTTTTCAATTTTTTTATCATTATTTAGTACGGAAAAAGTGATTTGGTAGATACTCCTCGTCCTTATTATAGAGTCACCTTTGACCCAGAGCTTCCTATAAACACAAGTAGGAGCGAAATTACAAAGGCTTTGAAAGAAAATCAAGTAGTGATCGTTACAGGGGATACTGGCTCAGGCAAAACCACCCAGCTGCCTAAAATCTGCCTCGGTCTGGACAATGCAGCTGACAGTCGGATAGGACTCACTCAGCCAAGACGAATAGCCGCTAGAACTGTTGCTGAACGTATTGCAAGCGAGCTCGGATCCGCCGTAGGCGGTCTTGTGGGTTTCAAAATCCGTTTTGAAGATGAATTGTCCGAAGATACTTTGATAAAAGTCATGACGGATGGCATTTTATTGAGTGAGTTACAGTACGATCGCGACCTGCTTCAGTATAGTACGTTAATCATAGACGAAGCGCATGAGCGGAGTTTGAATATCGATTTCATTCTTGGCTATTTGAAAAACTTGTTACCACGCCGACCTGATCTAAAAGTTCTCATCACGTCTGCCACATTCGATGTCCAGAGTTTCGCAAATTATTTTGATAATGCTCCAGTAATAAGTGTCACGGGACGTATGTATCCAATAAAAACCCTCTATAGAGGTGAATCCAATACATATGAAGATCCACTTTTAACTATCGAGACCGTATTGAACGAAATCTTAAATGGAGATTTTGGCGAGCCGGGAGATATTTTAATCTTTTTACCCACGGAACGGCATATCCGTCAGCTTTCAAAATCTCTAAGAGTTCGAAAGAATCTGCAAATTCTACCTCTATACGCTCGACTGAGTCATAGTGAGCAAAATCGTGTTTTCAAGACGGTGTCTGGAGGACCCATTCGTGTGGTTCTAGCGACTAATGTGGCGGAAACTTCTGTGACTGTTCCTCGCATAAGATATGTCATCGATTCAGGTACTGCCCGTCTGGGGCGGTATAGTTATCGGAACCAATTACAAAGATTGCCTATAGAATCTGTCTCTCGTGCAAGCGCGGATCAACGTCGAGGGCGCTGTGGACGGATGGAAGCAGGAGTATGTCTTAGACTTTATACTGAAGAAGATTTTTTGAGCCGCCCAGAATTTACGGATCCCGAAATCCGTAGGACCAATTTAGCTTCAGTTATCTTGAAAATGCTGAGTCTAGATCTTGGTGAAGTAGATAACTTCAGCTTTATCGACCCCCCCGATCCGGCATTTATCCGAGATGGTTATCGCTTACTACGCGAACTTGATGCGGTGACTGAAGAAGGTACACTTACTAAGATTGGTAGGGAAATGGTCAATTTACCAATAGATCCTAGATTAGCCAGGATGCTGATCACTGCGCGTGATAAGCATTGTCTCGGTGAGCTTCTGGTTATTGTAAGTGCAATGTCTATTAGAGATCCGAGAGAGCGACCTCTAAAAAAGACAGTCGCTGCAGATGAACAGCATGCGCGATTTAAACATCCTAGGTCCGACTTTTTGTCGTGGCTTCGACTTTGGTCTTATTTTGAGAGCCGGCGAAAAGAATTAAGCGATAATCAACTGCGCAAACTTTGTCATAGGGAGTATTTGTCTTTTTCACGAATGCGAGAGTGGAAAGATATTTACAAACAGTTAGCGATTTCGTTTCGGCGACGTGGAATTCAGATTTCGACTGAGCCTGCGACTGACATGAAATATAAGGCTATACACATTTCCATACTGTCTGGCCTTTTAAGTAATATTGCAAGGCGTGATAGGGGTAAAGAATTTATAGCAGCACGAAATAGGCGCATAAATATTTTCCCCGGCTCGATTATCTATAAAAAACCTCCCGAATGGATTATTTGCGGGGAAATATTAGAAACATCAAAAATCTTTGCTTTATCAGCAGCGGCGATAGAGCCCTCGTGGGTGGTGGAAATAAACAGTAATTTACTAAAATATAAATATTATGAACCACATTGGAATAAACGAAGTGGACGGGTTGTA
>CABYJX010000091.1 GCA_902519405.1 uncultured Gammaproteobacteria bacterium | reverse complement strand
TTAGAAATATCATAATTTAGAAATGAGAGTAATAGCTGCATTCCAATTATTAGTGGAAGCGAGGCTAACATTACCGTTCCAACGCTTGCAAATTCAGAACGTAGAATATGTACATGCCATTGATAGAACCCAAAGATAAAACCAAATCCTAGTAAAAGAAGGCCAAAGACTAAGGAGAAAGATGCGGCCGAGAGATCACGAATAAAATAGTTTTGAAGTAGACGCCATAGTAGTCGTTTTAAATGACGATAAAAAAAAGGGAAGACAATTTTATGGATAATAATGGAGCTTTTTTCATCTCGATATCTTGCATCAATCGGGATATCCAAAATTCGAGCACGAAGCGAACCTAAATGACAAAGCATATCTGATTCAAAGAAGAAATCAGTCGATATGCTATCTAGATCTAGCAGCCTAAGTACTGAGGAATGAATAGCTGTATATCCATTGGTTGGATCAAATAAATTCCAATATCCACTAGAAAGCTTACTCAAAAAAGTTAGTACCATATTGCCAATGATTCGAATTTTCGGCATCTCTTTTAGTGAACGCAACTGATAAAATCTATTACCTTTAGTATAGTCTGCCTCCTTATTTAGAATAGGTCTTATGAACCCAGGTATTTTTTTTGGATCCATTTGTGCATCGCCATCCAGTTTAACAATGATTGTCATTTCGTCTTGTAGTGCCTGTCGATAACCTGTCAAGACAGCAGCTCCGACCCCTTGGTTATACTGATGACGTAAAATTACTATTCGCTCTTCCTTGAAATTAGTCTTAACATAGTTGCCCGTTCCTTCAGGACATGCATCGTCAACCAAATAAATTCTGGAAACAAAATCGGGTATCTCGTTAAGGACATTAGAAATTAAAGACCTTTCCCTATAGCAAGGTATGACAACAGCAATTTTCTCTTGATTTTCCAACTTCATTGATCGCCTTCGTAAAGCAAAAATCTTATTAGATACTCCCAGCTAACAATACTATAAACTATTATCGGAGCTATAATCGGAAATCGATAACGCCACTCCCAATCAATCTGTGTAGCACTATGAAAACAGGAAACGATGACAACGAAGGCAAGTATCACCCAGGAAACTTCGTTAAGCTGCTCTGTTTCGTGGTCTCTAAGGCTGTACCAGACTAGCAGTCCGGATAAAAATATACCCAATAATAGGACATTAGCGAAATTGTG
Source organism: uncultured Gammaproteobacteria bacterium (assembly GCA_902519405.1). Taxonomy (GTDB): domain Bacteria; phylum Pseudomonadota; class Gammaproteobacteria; order Pseudomonadales; family Halieaceae; genus CABYJX01. The sequence goes on along the minus strand of CABYJX010000091.1, from coordinate 967 downwards.
ATAAAAAGAGAATGTTTGAGCCACTGGCGAAAAAAAAGCAAAAAATCGAATTAAAAACAATTCAGAAATCTCGAACCAAAGTTCTGGCGGTGCTACCCAGGTTTCGGGTCGAGCACCTATAACGGTCCCATGACTCATCCAATCCCAAATATGATCGAGCTGGGAATTGTTCCAATTCAACTGGTAAATATTGCCAAAGAAAACACCATATACAATACTGGATAGAACAAGTACAGAGAACAAAAGAATAGCTAGCACCCTTGTTTTTATTACGTTAGGAAAAAGTTTAGGCAACAATAAAACAACAAGCGAGCTAATTAGTATTGGCAATGAAGTAGGTCGGGTTACAGCTGTAAGCAGTCCAATAAGTACCATAGGAATCGCGAAAGACTTTTGATTGAGACGAGATTTCAAAGCGTAAAAAATAGACAACATTACCAACCACGCAAAAAGCATATCGCTTAGCAGATAACGCGGCCAGGTCAAAAAGTCTGAAGAAATTACCAAGAGAGGCATGGCTACTGCTACCAGAAGTGGTCTAGTGCCACCTATTATTAGGCATTTGGCAATTAACCACTGAATCGATAAGAGCAGGACCAAATTAAAGCAAAAAAATGAAACCTGCCAATACTCCGAAAATAATAGCTTAAGTATCGCGATGATAAATACAAGTGTTGTATAAAAATAGCGTGGTGGTGAATGACCTTTTTGCGCATGATAGTAATCAAAAAAATTAAAATTAAGTGTTATTAGTTCATCGGCCTTGTCGACGTACCATTGGGAATCGCCTCCAAAAACAAAGCCCGCATTTATATGAATAATTAATAATGAAAGATACACTAAGATAAAGCTAACTTGCATTAACACTTTGCCGTGAACATCGCACCAAATGAAAAACTTTTTTGGCTCTATGTTAAATGTCATATGTTACTTCCTTCCAAAAACGCCTATTAACAGATATACACCA
>CABYJX010000090.1 GCA_902519405.1 uncultured Gammaproteobacteria bacterium | reverse complement strand
TTAAGAAAACAGTCTATCAGTCGAAGAGAAAAAATGGGTGTAGGCAAATTCGAGATTCATGATGGAACCCAGTCGGGAAAAATCGTAGCAGAACTTTCTAATGTATCCTATGAGTTTGGTGGAAAACTTATTTTAGATAACGTTTCGACGATTCTTCAAAGAGGAGATCGGGTTGGTATTTTAGGAGCTAATGGTGCAGGCAAGACCACTTTGGTCAGGATTATGTTAGGTGAACTTGCACCTCAGACTGGTGTGGTACGCCTTGGTAGTAAACTAAAAGTTGCTTATTTTGACCAGTTACGAGCGGAGCTCAATCTCGAGAAGAATATAATCGATAATCTATGTGATGGGCGTCAATTCATAGATTTAGATGGAAAGCAGCAGCATGTTATCTCCTATTTAGGTTCTTTCATGTTCACTCCTGAAAGAACGCGAACTCCTGTAAAAGCACTATCTGGTGGAGAGCAAAATCGTTTAATTTTAGCAAAGCTGTTTAGCAAGTCAGTAAATCTACTAGTCTTGGATGAGCCGACCAATGATTTAGATATTGAAACATTGGAACTTTTGGAGCATCAGATAGCGGAGTTTAAAGGTACGGTAATTTTAGTCAGTCATGATCGAGACTTTATAGACTGTATCGTTACTCATCTATTAATAATTGATGAAAATGGAAAGGTATCTGAAGAGGCCGGTGGTTATAGTGATTGGAAAAACCGAAGTCATCGTAATTCATTGATGTCCAAAAAGGGCGAAGTAAAAAATCAGGTTCCGTTAAATAAAAGAAGACAAAAGCAAAATAAAAAAAAGCTTAAACCACCATCAGAACTCCGTAGTTTATTGGAAAAAATTGATACTCTGGAGAGAAGAATAGAGGAGCTAGAGACTGAAGTTTTGGAGCCATATTTTTATAAAAAGAGTAGGGATTTCACTACTCCAATTTTAACAGAATTAGATGAAGCAAGATCCACCCTAGAGCAGAGCTATTCTCGATGGCAAGAACTTGAACAGCAACTATAGTAAGAATTCACACCGCTAAAACTTGATAAATAAACATCGGAGAACAGTATCAGAGGAAAATCGAATACTGTTCTCGAATTTGACGAAATCTTGGTCAAAATACCCCGGTAAAACGAGCCTAAATTAGACACTTTGCGCCCTCAGATAGACCCAAATGTGGCTACGTAAGCTCAGCTGGTTAGAGAACAGTTCTCGGCCATTTTTGACATATATCCGAATCTATAACCAAGTAATTTTTTAGTCCAAAAAGTGGAGGTTACTGCCAAATCCTCACCACTTAAAAACCGGAGCACAGTCCTAGGAAATTTTGACTTAAACTTGCTCAGAAATGATCTGTATCTTTTTTTTACATATATTAGGGTATAGTCTCTTGTGTCTCATAACCTAATCTGCTTATTAAAACTATCTTTCGTATTTAATAACATTCTGTGGAGCATTTCGGACTCTCTAGAAGGGAAAGAATATAAATTAATATCATGAAAGAATTTCAAACTTTAAAAGCTGATTTAACTAAAACTCGAATCATGACCAATGATGCTGACAAGGTGCGCTTAGATGAAGGTGCAATAACAGTCCGCGTAGAAAAATTTTCCTTTACCTCCAATAATGTGACCTATGGAGCGGCAGGAGATGCTATCGGCTATTGGAATTTTTTTCCTCCTTCCGAAGACCAAAAAAATGAATGGGGATGCATCCCTGTGTGGGGTTTTGCTGAAATAACTGTTTCAGAAAACGAAGAATTAAAAATAGGAGAAAGACTTTTTGGTTATTTCCCTCCAGCTCATTTTTTAAACTTAAGCCCTATAAAAGTTACTAATCAAAGTTTTATAGATGGGAAAGATCATCGTAAAGCCCTTCCTGCTGTATACAACAATTACATTAGGCTCTCGGGTGAAGAAAATTACGATAACTCAATGGATAATATTAGAGCTCTTTTATTCCCATTACACATCACTGCATTTTGCTTATGCGATTCACTTGAGGAAGATTCCTATTTTGACGCATCTCAAGTTATTATCATCAGTGCTTCAAGCAAAACAGGAATTGGTTTGGCTCAAGGTTTAGCCCAAAAAGATAAGGCTCCTAAAATAGTAGGCTTAACCTCAAAAAAAAATATAGAATTTGTATCGAACTTAGGTTGTTATGAAACAGTTATTTCTTATGACG
>CABYJX010000089.1 GCA_902519405.1 uncultured Gammaproteobacteria bacterium | reverse complement strand
TCCCTCTGATCTAAGTTCAGAAAGACGTTGCTCAGACCAAGTTTCAGTACCTTTTTTGTTGGTTGATAGTAGCGGTTCGGAGAAATTTTTGGAAGAAACTACCCCTCCCACAGCACCACCTACTATGAATAGAACCCCCACCCATTTTTGAAAACCGGTTTTACTCCATAGCCAGAGGCCAAATATCAGGCTCAGCCCTCCGCATAGTACTATAGCCATCACGTTGACACCTGATATGCTGCCAACAACCCATAACAACCAGATGGCGCTGGCGTAGAGCGGGAAAGCGAGAAATTGCTTTAAAGTTTCCATCCACTGGCCAGGTTTAGGCATTATCTCACGTGCTCTTTCACTGTATGCCAGCAAAAGTAAGGGTGCTGCCATTCCTGCGCCCAACGAAATAAAAATGACTATTGCAACACCAACCGTTTGAGTTATTGCAAAACCCAATGCAGTTCCCATGAAAGGTGCGCTACAGGGACTCGCTACAACTACTGCAAGTACGCCAGTAAAAAAGCTACCCGTCCTTCCTGATTTTTTTGCATATGAATCGCCAACTCCCATAAGATTCGATCCTATTTGTAAGGCACCAGAAAACGCCAATCCAAGAATCAGAAATAGGAATACTAATGCGGTCACGAAGGTTGGTGACTGAAGTTGAAAGCCCCAACCTACTGCTTTTCCAGCGCTTTGAATAGTGATTAAAATTGTGGCAACGAGCACGAAGCTAATAATAACTCCTGCAGTGTAGCTCCATGCTTCAGATTTAATATTTTCGTTTGGCTGGCTAAAGCTGATAACTTTAAGAGACAAAATAGGGAATATGCAGGGCATGAGGTTTAATATCACACCCCCTAAAAATGCAAATATTATCATTAAAATAAATGGAGATAAGTATTCAGTCTCCACTTCGGTTTTCTGATTAGGGGTGGGCTTATCTCCGCTAGTATCGGGGAAGCTTACTGGCTCGATCACTTCGATTAAATTATTGGAGAAATCAATTTCAAACCAATCTTTGCGCACGGCATAGCAAAGACCAGCATCTGCGCAGCCTTGAGATAATATACGAAGGGATATTATTTCCGTTTTTAAAGGAATAGTTTCCAAGGTTTCACGCAAATCGACGCGTAAATCAACCCAATTATAGTAAACCTCGGTTTCTCCAAAGTATTCATCAGTCTTAGTGGTTGCTCTGGGATAAGAAAATTCGAGGGGATAAGTTTGATCTCCCAAAATTATAGTAGCGTTGAACTTGTTTTTATAAAGATAATACTTTTCAGCTATTTGCCAGTAGAATCGCAAACTGGTGGTCCCAGAAAACTCCGCCTCTAATCTAAAGGCGTCGTCGACATTGAGAAATGTTTGTTCTCGATCTTTTACATAAAGAGCTCTAAATTCTGACTGATCCGCTTGGCTTGCCAAAGCTAGGTAGGAAAATATTAATAGAATTACTCTGGTTATTGCTATTACGCGCAAGGGACACCTAGAATGATAAATGTGGATTGAAGCCAAAAGTTTAACAGAACACGTATACGATAGGTTGACAAAATTGGTTTCAGGAAATTCATGCTAGCTTCTTCATTGGAGGATTATATAAGTGGGTAAGACTTTAAATATCTTGTTGTGCTCTTTGGTAGTTTTGGGTTCATCTAAGGTTCATAGCCAATCGTTAATTATAGATTCTGGATGGATCAGGCTATTACCCTCCAGTATAGAAAATACTGCTGCTTACATGAAGATAACTAATTCTGGAGTTGAAGCTATAGAGATATCAAATGTACAATCTTTAATCGCTCAAAGAGCAGAACTTCACAGGAGTTACTATAAAAATGGATTAATGCAGATGCGGCACTTGGAATCTCTCACGATACCGGCTCAGTCGTCGATTTCAATGACTTCCAATGGTATACATATTATGCTGATCGGACTTAAACAATCTCTTGAACATGGTCAATTATATGAAGTATGTTTGATCTCGACGCTGGAGGAGCGAAGATGCAGCAAGTTGGAGGTTTTACATCCATCCGATCAATCAAGCTTTATATCGCATGAGCACTAGAAAATTAGTTGAATGATATTTCTGGAATTAAAGAAAAGTAGGTTGGTAAAAAATGAAAACCTTTTCTCTAAATAATGATCAAAATTCTAAGGGCGGGTGGCTTGGCAGTATCGCTTTCCTCCTTTGCTTATACTTGATCACGGCAGCGACGGTGG
>CABYJX010000088.1 GCA_902519405.1 uncultured Gammaproteobacteria bacterium | reverse complement strand
TTAAGCTGAGTATAATTTCAGATAATTGCTCCTTTGGTTTGAATAAGCGGAGGATTCATGAGAAACAGTCAAACCAGTTCGGATTATTTTGAATGAGAGCCCCGAGTTATTCAAAAAATGTAAATGAGATATTCAGTCCAGAGTTTATAAACGATCCTTTCCCTCTTTATGCTCATTTGAGAGCGAAGAAGCCAATATCAGAGATCGGAGATTCCGGTTTTTTCTTAGTCACTACTTGGGAGCTAATCAAGGAAGTTTTGAAGAGAGAGGACGACTTTTCGGCAAACTTGATAGGAGTACTATGCAAGACTAGTGAGGGAATTCCGGGTAGTTTTGATTTTCCTGATACCGGTGCCACTAGTGTAATTGCGACAGCAGACGGAAAAGATCACTCACGGCATCGAAATATTCTCTCGCCTGCTTTTACACATCATGCTTTAGCTAAGTTCGAGAGCTATATTCGCGAGATTGCAGAGGAAGATCTTTATATACTTTTACGTGATCGTGGAGGCAGTTGTATCCCCTTCATTGAAAAGATCCCAGCTCTAGCTATTGCAAAGCTACTTGGTCTTCCCTGTAATGAATCAGATCAATTTATACGCTGGGCAATGATAGGCGGCTCCATGCTTGCTGGTGAAGTGTCAGTAAGGCAGCTTGAGTATCTCGCGAGAGAGACAGAGGTAATGAAATCCTATCTATCGATGCATTTTGATAAATCATACCGCTTAGACTGGACGCTAAGTGAACCTCTACTAACTCTTCTTCATAGGGAATACGATGAGGGTACTATCACGAGAGATGAGGCTATAGGTATTTCAGTTATACTTTTTGGTGCTGGAGGCGAGTCTACTTCAGCATTAATGGGATCCTGTATATTTCATCTAGCCAGATCGCCAGAAATACAAGAAGAGTTGCGATCTAATTTTCAACTCATCGATAATTTTATTGAGGAGGTAATTCGGTTATCGCCACCATTTAAGTTTCACTATAGGAGTGTTCGCTCTAGCTGTGCCATTGGAAATTACGATTTATCACCAGGGCAAAAGCTTATGTTATGTTGGGATTCTGCTAATAGAGATGGAATAATTTTTGAGGACGCAGAGAGGTTTTCTCTTAGTCGGAAAAGACCTAAGAGTCATATGGGCTTTGGTAGAGGATCACATTTTTGTCTTGGTGCGGTGTTAGCCAGATTAGAGGTCAAGGTTGTAATAGAGGAACTAATAAATAGAACATCTAATATTCGGCTACATGGTGCGCCTAATTATTTCGATAGTATCTTTGTTCGGAGATTTAATTCGTTGGCTATTTCTATAGAAATTTAATTTCAAGAATAGTTTCAGGAGCAGAGAGATCTTATTTTTTTAAGTAATAATTTTGCTAGCTTTTTTCAATATAGACCCAACATTTAACTTTCATGCGGGAACAAATAACGGAGCTAAAAAATTTCCATTCTTCACGGTATTTATTTCTGCGAAATCTACTCGTAAAGACATATCACATCTGGGGTATTGATCGCCTTCGATTATCAACTGTGTTACAAGCTGAACACTTGATGCATCTTCCGGTATTACTATCGCCGGTGTAAAAGACGTATTAAAAATGGGGTTTATGCGGTGATCACATGTAGTCCACGAAAGTAGTTTCGCCTTTCCGGATAGTTGTCTCCATGTTGATTTTAGACCACATTTTGGACAGACATGTCGAGGATACCAGATGTCCAGCTCACATTTTTTGCAAGTACAAATTACTAATTTGCTCATACTGGCAGCGAACCAAAATGGGCTGGTCAATGGATTATTAAAATCCGGTACCACGGCCTAGTCTCGCCTCAAAATTAATGTAGAAGCTTCGTCCGCTGTAAAACCAGCATAGGCAGCTACTTTAGCATCTTCCACTTGATTATCAGCGTGATCGCGTAGTTGTCTAATCAATTCGATAATATGAGCCATACCTAACACATAGGCATGTGAGAGTAATCCTCCATGAGTATTACATGGTATCCCACCTCTTTTACGTGGATTATCAAAATGGAGTCTTTGATTTGCAATAAAACTTCCACCTTCACCTTTACCACAAAATCCCATATCTTCTATCTGCATCAATGCTGTCATTGAAAAGCAGTCATATACTGCAATCAAGTCTATCTCCTTAATATTTCTTTCAGCCATCGCTAAAGCCCAAGGTGCAGAAAAGGCTTGAGGAGTAGAAGTGATATCACGCTGCTGGCTGATATATGGGGCATCGGCTATTTTTCCACGCCCCACACCTTCTACAATGATAGGTGGATTGGGGCTATCGTACGCACTCGCCGTTGGTT
>CABYJX010000087.1 GCA_902519405.1 uncultured Gammaproteobacteria bacterium | reverse complement strand
TCGCGCAAGTTAAAAGACAGTTTACGATCTTGAGGAAGCCCAATATCATCTTCTTCTATATTTGCAAGCCCACCATCTAATGGTTTTTGAAAACTACCAAATATTCGATCCCATATGCTAAATATAGTAGAGAAGTTAGCGTCTCCATATTTGCGATCTACCGCATGATGAGAGGCATGAAATCTAGGAGTGACTAGAACCCACAAAAATCCGTGTTCGATTTTGTCCGAAAAATCTATGTTACTATGATGGAATTGTGAACAGAGACTAACCATCACCTCAAATATAAACCAGGAAATAGCTGTTGGACCCCAAATAAAAAGCCATGCAGCCTTAGTTAAACTCGAAATAAACAACTCTCCTGGATGAAACCGAAGCGAAGTTGAAGTGTCCATTTCTGGATCCGCATGATGCGCTTTATGAAAACGCCATAAAAATTCAACTCTATGATTAAAACGGTGCCAAAAATAATCAAATAAGTCTAATACGACAAAACTACATAATATCTCCACCCAACCGGCAAGCCCTAGAAGTCTAGATATACCCCAACCTTGGCTTTCCACATAAACTAACCAATACAGGAACGGCACATAAACTAAAATACGCACTATAACAGTATTAAGAAAAGCTACCGAAAGATGAAAATAAATACGTGAGACCCAATTCATAGACCGCGTTCGTTTTGGGAAAATAGCCTCCAAAATTGTAAAAAAAAGAAGCCCTCCTAAAAAAATTAATAATTTCCCTTTATCTAGATCAATATCCATAAAAGCAAATTACCAACGATATTGATTTCGTAAAATATTGGATAGTGATAATACTTATTATATTGTCCCCCGCTCTCTGGCCATATCTAAAGCCAGATCTTCAATCATATCTTCCTGCCCACCAACAGTATGTCTTCTACCCAATTCAACAAGGATATCTCTCGAAGACAAGTTATATTTTTCTGCGCTTCTTTTCGCAAAAAGCAGAAAGGAGGAATACACACCTGCATATCCTAACGTTAAAGAGTCGCGATCCACTCTCACCATATCATCCATGAGTGGCACTATGAGATCTTCAGCAATATCCATCGCCTGAAATAAATCGACGCCAGTCTCTGCGCCCATTCTTTCACATACTGCAATGAAAACTTCTAACGGTGTATTACCTGCACCGGCACCTAATCCCGCGAGTGAACCATCTATCCGGTTTGCTCCAGCATCAACAGCTGCTAAAGAATTAGCTATCCCCATGGCCAGATTGTGATGCCCATGAAAACCAACTTCCGTCGTAGGATCCAATTCAGCACGAGCCAACTGAACTCGCTCGGTAACATCATCGGGAAGCATATAACCCGCAGAATCGGTGATATAAACACAGTTGGCACCAAAATCCTCCATCATCTTTAGTTGTACCACCAGATCTTTGGCAGGAATCATGTGCGCCATCATTAAAAAACCTACCGTGTCGAGATTCTTAATCTTAGTGGCTTCTTTAATGTGTTGCTCTGAGACGTCTGCTTCGGTGCAATGGGTCGCTACCCTTATAGTCGAGACACCACAATCCACTGCCATATGAAGATGATCTACTGTGCCAATACCAGGCAATAATAAAGCTGAAACTTTAGCGTGGTCCATCTCCTTACATACAGCTCTTAGATACTCTTCGTCACTAGCAGCAGGAAAACCATAGTTAACACTCGCCCCTCCCAAACCATCTCCATGGGTAACTTCTATCAGGGGAATACCCGAAGAATCCATTGCCTTAGCCACCGTCACCATCTGATCTACCGTTATTTGATGCTGTTTAGGATGCATGCCATCTCGCAAACACATGTCGTGAACAATAATTTTTTTCCCTTCAAGATCCATATATATACTCTACGTTGAAAACGGCTAAGATATGCCGAGAATCAAGGAGAAAATCTCCCTGCTAAAATCTCTTCCGCATAAAGCTCTGCAGTACGAAGACCAGCTGCGGTCATAATATCTAAGTTACCTGCATACTTTGGAAGAAAATCTCCCAAGCCTTCGACCTCCATATAAATTGACACTCTATTACCATCGAACACGGGACCGTTCTTTAAATTGTATCCTGGCACATATTTTTTTACTTCTATGATCATCTGGTGAATAGATTCAGATATCTTGTCTTGCTCTGGCTGATCGACAGTCAAACAATGGATAGTATCTCTCATTATCAATGGAGGTTCCGCCGGGTTAATAACAATTATAGCCTTACCCGCTGATGCCCCACCGACAATCTCCAATCCCTTCGCAGTAGTTCGTGTAAATTCGTCAATATTCTTGCGAGTTCCCGGTCCCGCAGAGCGA
>CABYJX010000086.1 GCA_902519405.1 uncultured Gammaproteobacteria bacterium | reverse complement strand
TTTTATTAAAGAAGCTGGGATTGAGGTCAATAGACCCGAGGCCTCTACTTCCGAACCTAAAGAAAATGTAAATATCCTTGTAGCAATAAATGCTAATAACGAGATATGGATGGATAAACGACGGATTGATGTTCGGGCGGTGCGAGCAAATATTGAACGTCTTCACGCAGAAAACCCCAAAGGAGCGGTAGTTGTTCAAGCTGACAATAAATCAAATACCGAGACTGTCGCAGCGGTATTGGACGCCTCTAGAGAGGCGGGGGTCTACGATGTCTCGCTAGCTACAGAAGACGATTAAGCGCCATGGCGATTGATAGTAATCTCTCTAGACTATTTTTAGGTGCTGGCCTGGCCCTTCCAGTTGCTTTTGGTTTGTTCCTGGTCATGCACTTGCTAATTGACCGTGACTGGAACCCGGAGGAAAAGAAAACTCGCAAGATCGCCGATATTCATATGCCTGATAGAGAGATCGAAACTAATTTGCGTGAACAAAAACCTGAAAAATTAGATGATGTTGAGGAACCGCCCCCTGACTTGGAGACTCCAGATCTAGATATGGATATGGATTTGGATATAGTGAATATAGCTCCAAGTGCAAGAGTGGATATTTCTTTGAACTCAAGTGGGATGTCCACTGGTGATGGAGAGTATCTGCCAATTGTTAAAGTGGCACCAATTTATCCTAGACGAGCTCAGACGCGCGGTATCGAGGGGTATTGCATAATAGAGTATGTTGTGACAAGAACCGGCTCTATTCGAGATCCACAAGTATTTGATTGCCAGCCCTCTGGAGTTTTTGAGAGAGCCTCAATGAAAGCCTCATTGAAGTTCAAGTACAAGCCCCGGATTGTTGATGGAGAGCCAATAGAGGTCGCGGGGGTACAGAACAAATTCACTTATGAGCTAGAGGATTAAAACTACGATGTTTTTAACGCTTTCCTTAAAGTTTACTAGAACTACCATATTTGCTTTAGTTCTCTCGTTAGCTCTTGTTTCATTAAGTAGTGTAATGGGTGAGTTTGGATTGAAAGTGTTTAGTGGCGCTGTTTATGCACAAGAAAAAAAGAAGCCAGATCAGCGGAAAACGCGTCGGACGCCTGCACTAAGAAATAAAGTTTATGAGAAATTGGCCGCAGCGCAGGCCGCTTTGGAGATAAAAGATTTTAGCACGGCTAGGAAGACTTTGGACGGTATGCTGGAAGCAGGCGGTAAAAACGAACTAAACAGTTATGAACTGGCCAATGTTTACAACTTATACGCATTCATTTATTACTCCGAGGAAGATTATGATGGTGCTTTGCGTGCTTATCGTAACGTGATAAAGCAGCCAGATATCCCTTTAGCTCTAGAAATAAATACGCGCTTCACCGTGGCACAGCTGTATTTCGTTCAAGAGAGGTGGCAACGAGGAATCGATGAATTATTAGATTGGTTTGAATTAAATGAATCTCCATCTGAATCAGCTTATGTTCTTTTAGCTCAAGGTTACTATCAGCTTAAAGACTATCGCAAAGCGCTTTTCAACGTTGAGAAGGCAATCTCAATGTATAAGGGAAAAAATAGAATCCCTAAGGAGCAGTGGTATAATTTAGCCAGATTCCTCTACTTCGACAAAAATGATATTGCTAGCGCTGTAGACATACTTGAGGAGCTAATAAAATATTATCCGAAGAAACAATATTGGGTGCAGCTGTCTCATTTGTATGGGGAGCAAAAAAAGGAAGATAGACAGCTGTCAACTATGGAAACGGCTTACGTACAGGATTTCTTAGATCGAGGTACGGAGCAGGTTACCATGGCATATTTGTATCTTAATGGTGATGTTCCATATAAGGCTGCAAAAGTGCTTGATAAAGGTTTGGATGACAAGTCCATAAAGCGAACTTCCAAAAATTATGAGGTAATGGGTAACGCTTGGAGACAGGCCCAGGAGCTAAAAGATGCGATTCCAGCGATGGAGGAGGCAGCAAGGCGTTCTGACGCCGGTGAACTGTATGCCCGATTAGGAAATATTTATTTAGACAATGATCAATATGCTAACGCCATCAAGGCAATAAAAGCAGGGTTGAAGCGCGGTGGCGTGAAACGCGTGGATACTGCTCAACTGGTGCTTGGTATGGCATACTTTAACAGCGGTAAATATGCACTTGCTCGTAAGGCGTTTAAGGCGGCTGGAAAGGATAAACGGTCAGTTAAATATTCCACTCAGTGGATTAAATACATGGAGTCAGAATTGGAAAGGATGCGCAAACTGCGGGAGGGATAAAAAAAAGGAGCCTGAGGGCTCCTTTTTAATTAGAGATATTTTATGATCTCACTGAGGTACCACATTTTCTGCTTGAGGCCCCTTCTGGCCGGTCGCAACCGTGAATTCTACCTTTTGACCATCTGAGAGTGATTTGAATCCTTCCCCT
>CABYJX010000085.1 GCA_902519405.1 uncultured Gammaproteobacteria bacterium | reverse complement strand
TAGCTAAAATCTCTTTCGTTCCTCCACTGTTTGAAATAGCGACCACGCAATCAGATTCAGTGATCATACCCATGTCGCCATGCAAGGCCTCGGCTGGATGTACGAAAAATGCCGGCGTCCCTGTACTTGCCAAGGTTGACGCAATTTTACTTGCAACATGTCCAGACTTTCCAAGCCCTGTAACAATTACTCTCCCTTTTGTTTCAAGGATTATTTCGCAAATTGAGTCAAAGGTTTCATCGATTCTCGCTTTAAGCGCTGATACTGCTTTTGATTCAATGGATATGGTTCGTAGTGCAACTTTTTGGAAAGAGCGATTAGGTTTCTCCATAAAACTCATTTTTTTACCCTATTCACATGGATATATATAGATAGTAATAGTATAGAACATAAGCCCCAACAAATATGAAGCCAATTTTTCTTCCTAGAATTATCGAGCCATATGACTCCTTGTTTGTATTAATACGATAAACAAATCCCGCTAACATGACCGTAAGCAAAGTCATCATAAAAAAATCACGATACAAAAAATCAACGCTAAGAGATATTGACTGAATCAATCCAGGAATTGGCATTACGGCCAGTAAATTAAAGATATTTGATCCTATTACATTGCCAAATGCTAGGTCGGTATGATTTTTGAGGGCGCTGGCAATGGAGGCGGCTAGTTCAGGTAGACTAGTTCCCACAGCAACTATCGTTAAACCAATGACTAATTCAGAAACCCCCAGAAATTCAGCGGCCTCTGTTGCACCCCAAACCAGCATTCTTGAACTGAGGATCAAGAGGATGAGTCCAACAAGGAAAAAGCCAACGGCCCGCAAATTTGGCAGTTGTTCGATATTATTGCTTTGTCCTACTGCTTCATTTAGATCGTCACCAAGTCTTTTTCTGACTATTATATACAACGCAATTGGTAAAGTACTCATCATTAAAATCGAATCTGTGAACGATAATTCTGAGTCCATAATCAATAATGTCGTTAGTCCTGTTATTGACAAGAGGATTGGAATCTCAAGTCTAAGATAAACTCTTACAACTCTAATAGAGCAAAAACAAAGAGTAGCGCCCAGGACAAGTCCGATGTTGGCAATATTTGAACCAATTGCATTTCCAATAGCGAGTTCCCCAGCTCCCGTTAAAGCTGCCGACAGTGAAACTAAAATTTCTGGTGATGAGGTTCCTACTGATACCACAGTCAGACCCACTAGAGTGGGACTAACTCCAAAATTTTGCGCTATAGCTGCTGCACCTCTAACGAAAAGATCTGAACTAAAAACTAGTACAAGGAATCCAATTACGATGGCCAATCCAATCAACATATCCTTATTTTTCCTGCTAAAGTAAGCCGATCAAAGATAACCCGTTAAACCGTCAAGTTTGCTTTTCGCTGCGCCCGGCACAATATAAGTTTTATTAGATGCCTGTTATTATACAGAGGTGGGTTAACTGGTCGAGTGATCACAATAAAATCTCTTTTAGGAGGATTTCAGTGAAAAAAAGATACCTGGTCATTTTCTTCTTGTTAGGCTTTCTGATTTCATCGAGCTCTTCAGCCGATGTTGCAGTATCTGACCCGCGGTCAGTAGTGGATGCAGCCACAGACCGTGTAATGACTATTGTCCGCGATGCAAGAAACTATTATCAAGATGATCCTGAAAAATATTATCTCTTGATAAAAAGTGAATTAGATGATTTTGTTGATTTTCGTGGATTTGCACGTGGAGTCATGGGACGTTATGCGAGTAGCACAAGATATCGTGAGTTAGACAAAGAGGATAGGGAAAAACTCAAGGGTCAGCTGGACAATTTCTCTGAAGTTATTCAGGAAAGTTTGGTTCGCACATATAGTAAGGGTTTGCTAGCCTTTGGAGGAGCTCGCATCGAACTAGACACCACTCCAGATATTGATCTCAAGAAAACAAAAGTTTCCGTAAGACAGCTAATTTATGGTGAAAATGGAGAACCGTACGAAGTCGTATATCAAATGCGAAAAATGCGAGATGGATCCTGGAAGCTCCGAAATATGATTGTAGAGGAAATCAATTTAGGTCAGATTTTCAGAAACCAATTTGAAGCCGCGGTCTTAGAAAATAATGGAGATCTGGACGAGGTGATCTCAGGTTGGATCTCAGAGGAATAGTACAATTAGTTGTTCCTTTTAAACTATAAAAAATAGGATGATTATAAAAATGGAAGCTGAGCAAATCTCGAGTTTACTCAAAGCCGGTTTTAAAGAGGCGATCGTTAATGTTGAAAAAGTAGCAGGTCATTTCCATATTACCGTAGTTACTGCCCAATTTTCGGGATTACGAACCGTGGCTAGGCAGCAATTAGTCTATAAGATCTTGGGAGAGCATATTTCAAATGGATCTATCCACGCGGTTGTCATGAAGACTTATACATCTGATGAATGGTCTGCTCTAGAT
>CABYJX010000084.1 GCA_902519405.1 uncultured Gammaproteobacteria bacterium | reverse complement strand
AGACACAACATTTGTCAGAAATCTTCGATCATGACTCACCAAAATTATGGCTATATCGAGCCGACAAATCTGATTTTCGAGCCATTCAATGGTATGTAAATCGAGATGGTTTGTAGGCTCATCAAGCAGAAGAATATCGGGCTGAACAACTAGTGCACGAGCTAATGAGACCTTGCGACGCCAACCTCCGGACAATTCCGCTAAACGACGCTCAGGCGGTAATCTTAATTGACTGATAACAGTATCAACTCGCTGTTTTACGTTCCATCCATTTAAACTTTCCAGACGTTGCTGTACCTCAGAGAGCCTGTCAAAATCAATGTCGGCACAATGTGATGTAAGGCGATGATATTCATTAACGAGAGAACCTATCTCATGGAGTGCTGATGAAATATGCTCATAGACTAACTCATCATTTGAAAAAGGTAATTCCTGTTCAAGCCTGACAATAGTCGTATTAGGCTTTACCCAGCGAACTCCAGAATCCGCGTTTAATTCCCCCGAAAGCAGTTTTAGTAAGGTTGTTTTTCCAGAGCCATTTCTACCGATAAGTGCAAGCTTATCGCCTCGATTTAATACCAATTTGACATCGTCAAGTAAGACGTGCGTACCAAATTGCAGATTTATTGCGTCTAGGGTAAGTAACGGCATTTTTCAGTCGGTATCTCAAGAAGTCTACATTGTAACCCAAGACCCATATTCTGCTTTGCAAAATTAGCAGAGGGTAAATATCGATTAATTAATGCTTCCTTTACTGTCCTTATCTACTCTCTTGTTAACTTTTTTTTCTTGTGAACTACCACCCCAGACAGCGATTGATTTTATAGAGACTTAAACGATTTTTTGACGACTAGTGGATAAGATGCTTAAAATTCTTTTCTATCGGATTTTTTTTGATAATGTTAGTGGTGTCTCTCTAGAGGTTGAGTTGGAGGAATTATGAAAAGAATGGTCTATATTATGTTAGTAGCTGTATTTGCTCAAAATACGGTATCAGCAGAATCTTTTGACGAGACTGTGAATGCATATGGAGGTGCTCAGGCTTTTGATATTATTCTGGTTCAAGATTGCTCGGTTCTGGACAACTCCACCGATGTTGCATTGGACCAAGAATATAACGCCAAGCTGTGCTCCGCTGAGGCGGACTCAGCGCTTGCAGACGTAAAAGATCTATTGCGCTCCAAAGGTTTCAATACGGTACAGGTGGCACTCTCTACTGCGGGTGCTCAAATCCGACCAGGATCACGGGAAAGCGTCGATGAGATCCTCGACATATATACAGCTCCTGATCTCTCAGATGCCATGCGAGACGCCTATATCGCGACTCTGAGACGTATTGCTCGAGCCATCGATGTCGACGCCGAAGCCGATGAACTGAACGCCAAAGAGCTGGCGGTGCTCGGGCTTGCGGAAAATCAGGTCGTTATATTCATTGTCACTGATGGTCAACGGGTGGCGCTTGGAGAAAGCATCGCACAAGGTGTTGCAACCACAGTTCTGACTCTGGGATGGCTGACGGCGTGGGAAGAGTCAGGGTTTTTCACTTTGGCTACTGCGATTGATGCGACGGGATCAGTAGGTTGGTACGGGTACCGTGGCCCCTATTCGGTATCTGGCCCAGAAGCCTACAAAGAGATGATACTTTCTGTGTTCGAGCTGTGACCTATGAATTTACCTTTGAGCTCAAAGATAGAATCTAGCAGCGATTACTTCTATAGAGATTAGGACAGTTTATCAAATACTCAAGCTAATAAGATACTTTAGATTCTTTTACGTCTGAAATCTCTCGGAAAACGTAATGTTACATATCTTAAGAGTGTTGGAGGAATTATGAAGACAATAGTCTTTGTTGTTTTAATTGCTATATTCTCTCAAAAGGCGGTTTCAGTAGAAGACAGTGAGTATTTCTGTGGAAAAAATAAAAAAGAATGGACTTCCGGATTATCTAGTTGCCAGAGAGGAGATATTCTTTTCCTTTATGGGGATGCCAAGATTGAAATTGGAGTACTTGGACTTTGCGAGTGGGATACCCTTCGAATCATTAGACGGCAGGTGGGCATATGTATTTACCGAGGCTCTTCGAGAAATCAGCGCGAATTATTAGGAATACGGTAAATTTTTATTCTAAGAAACCGTTAGTAGCAGTATCTTTCAACTAATCATGTAACTTTTCTCTCAATTAGTAGAGCAATCCACTCTCGCTATGACTGAATTTTTGCTTTCCACGACAGTGGAAGAAGAGACATTAATAAATAATAAAGGTATCTCGTTTTAGTCTCTTTTGGAACTTTACCCCTGTCAAGGCCAGAGATATTTTATAGCAGCTATAATTTATTTTCTCGCGTACGGAGAAACTTTTGGATATACACTTGTTTTATTAAAAGCCACTTGCTCTTTGATGAATGTGTTGAGATATTGACATATCTGAGACCTATTTGGATTTTTCAGAAGGTTTTTGTTTGTTAGCTGG
>CABYJX010000083.1 GCA_902519405.1 uncultured Gammaproteobacteria bacterium | reverse complement strand
TTGCAACTTCTGGCCTTGACAGTAGCTTTGGGGTCTCAAACCCTTGCCGCTCAAGAGACTGCATTGGAAGAAATTGTGGTTACGGCCCGTGGTGTGGAGGAATCAGTAAGGGATATTCCTGTTGCAATCACCGTCTTAAGCGAGGAGCGTCTGAATAACCTCAGTTTAACAACATTTGAAGATTTGGCAGCTACTACGCCAGGTTTGGATCTTGTGCGATCTGTATCTGGGAGTGGTGCTGTGATCAACATGCGGGGTATTGCCTCCAATGGTAACAGTATTGGTATTGCCCAGTCGGTTTCTACCATTATGGATGGTGTTTATTACGAAAACGGTAGGGTTATTAATGAAGGAACCTTTGATGTAAAGCAGATTGCTATCCTTAAAGGACCGCAGGCACTTTACTATGGCAAGAATGCAACTGCAGGGGTAATCAGCTTTGAGACCAACGATCCTGGCGATGAGTTTGAAGCGAGTGTTCGGTTGGGTTATGAGATGGAAGAGGAAAGAACCGCGTTCGAAGGAATATTGTCCGGACCATTATCCGAAAACTTCGGGGCTCGCCTTGCGATCAGGACGACTGATGCAAACGATGGGATCGTTGGTAATACTGCTAAGGCGACAGAAGTAAATCCATTTGATCTTGGCGGAGCTTCTGAGGGGCCGTATCCGGTACCCGCCCCGTCAAAAGATTATTGGCCGGGGCAGGAAAGTACATATGCACGCCTGACACTTGACTGGGATGCTTCGGAAAATTTAAACGTAAAACTGAAGGCTTCTCGTACTGAATATGAGACAAATTCTCCCAGTGGTGTAAGAGAGCGAGGCGTCTGTCCGGCCCTAAACGGTGTGGCACAAGGAAATATTTTAGTTGGTGTTCCTCAGCCAGCACCAGATATTGATTGCAGAGGTGATTGGGTTACTCAGGAAAATCCGATTCCTGCGGCTTTCGCAGCGTCCCACTCTCGCATGGGTTATTTTGGTGGTTCATTGGGAGAAGATTTCGAGTCAACTAATATCACGCTGAGTCTTGAATACAGCGGCGACAAGTATGACATCGTGGCTTACCTGAACGATCACGAGAACGAGACCAACTGGGTTGGTGACTTTGATGCAGGTGAGCTTCCAACAGTATGGGCGTCAGAAAATAATACATACGATAGTACCTCGATAGAGGTCAGGATGAACTCCAAGTTTGATGGAGCCGTCAATGTGGTTGCAGGATTTTATATGCAGGACTCCGATAGATGGTTTGGACAGGATGTTTTTGTTGGATCCGTCATGAATTCAAATGCTCCCGATGTAGGTTACATTCCGGGTAATTATCGACATATGCTTTATGACAAGGCATCTGAAACTGATGGAGAGGCAACATCCTTCTATTTTGAGGTGATCGCTGATGTAAGCGATCGAACTCAGATTACTGGTGGGCTAAGATATATTGAGGAAGAAAAAGACTCCTACTTTAAACAACCTTATGTTTGGCCAGGTTTAGTTTCTCGCTGGACGCCAGAAAGTGAGGGGTTGGTTGCTGCTGATCAGAAGTTTGACGATACCGTTGGAGAGCTCACTGTGCGTCATGAGTTGAATGAGAATGTGATGATTTTCGCAGCATACAAACAGGGCTGGAAGTCTGGAGGTTTCTCAAACAGTGGTATTCTAGGGGTCGCTTCCGGTACGGTTGAAGACTTCGTGTTTGAACCTGAAGAAGTTGATGGTTTTGAAATTGGTATGAAAGGTCTTTTTGCCGATGGGAGACTTAAAGTTGAGGCGGAGCTATTCTCCTATGACTTTGAAGGCTTGCAGATCGATTTCTTTAACGCTGTTGTCTGGTCGAACGTAACCTACAATGCTGGTGATACCTCCACAGATGGAGGGGAAGTCAGTTTCGAATACGCAACTAATGTCGATGGCTTGACGCTTCATGGATCTATACTGTTCTTAGATTCCAAGTATGACCGTGTTGTTGCACCATGCTATGCAGGTAAGAGACCGGCTGATGGCTGTAACATATTCGAGCCTGGAAAGGTCCCACAAATGGCCCTAGATGGCGAAGACCGATTGCTGGCCCCTGATGTTTCTGGGTATCTCGGACTTGATTACGAGACATCAATCGGCCAAAACTTGCTGTTTGGAACTACCATCAACCTCCAGTTCAAGGACGATTATAGCTTTAGTGAATTTGCCCACCCAAGTGCAATTCAGAGCGGATATGAGCAGCTCGATATGGGTATTCGTATAGGTAGTGTGGATCGATCATGGGATTTTGCTTTGATAGGCAAGAATTTGACCGATGAGTACGCTATCCAGTTTTCGCGAGACGCACCTAGCACTGGCTTCGGGACGGGTACTGATGGGGGTATCTTGGGCGATTTACAGGTCACTCCTAATATTGGACGAACGTTGGAAGCCGTGTTCACGTACCGCTTCTAAGTATTCCTAGTTTTTCTAAAATAAACGGGGAAGACATTTATGTCTTCCCCGTTTTCTTTTGGTGCTAATTATTTGTTGGGCCATAACTCTCCTTAACCTCTTTT
>CABYJX010000082.1 GCA_902519405.1 uncultured Gammaproteobacteria bacterium | reverse complement strand
AGGGTATTGTTATGGGAGGCGGCCTAGGTGTACTTGCGGCATGCTCACACAGAATCGTCACCGAGACAACACGGATAGCGATGCCTGAAGTTACGATAGCGCTTTTTCCAGATGTTGGAGGTAGCTATTTTCTTAATAAGATGCCAAATAACGTTGGTCGCTTCCTTGCTCTCACTGGTGCATCCGTAAATTGTGCCGACGCCATTTTCACAGGAATCGCTGACAATGTTCTCGCTAATGAGAGCAAAGCATCCTTTATTGAGAATTTAAGCGCTCAAGATTGGAGCACTGACAACCTTGCTAATAAGACTATCACCACTAATATCATTCAAGAGTTCGCAGATAATAGTTCTCCACCAGTTCCGCCAGCACAAATCGAACCGCGAATAGCACTTATTCAAGAAATAAGTGAGAAAGAAGACGTCATCTCTTTTACCGCCGCTATCACAAAACTTGAGACTGAAGATAAGTGGATGGTTCGAGCACGTGAGGGCCTAGTAAACGGATCACCGTTCGCCGCGTGCTGGATTGATCATCAACTGAAAATAACAAAAGAGATGGCTTTAACGTCTATATTCCAATCTGAAATTTTACTGGTCACCAACATTGTCCGCGACCCTGAATTTTCTGAGGGTGTTAGAGCATTACTCATAGACAAAGACAGAAATCCAAATTGGCAGTTCCCCGACGTTAATAGTGTGCCCAAAGACAGACTGGAAAAAATGTTTAAACCACCTTGGCCTCAAAATCCTTTGGCAGACCTGAATACTTAAATTAAATATAGCGAGAAAATATATGGCAACAGTTGGATTTATTGGTCTTGGAAACATGGGCCGACCAATGGCAAAAAATTTGCTGAGAGCTGGGCACGAGGTAAGCGTCTTTGATTTAGTACCTGCAGCATGCGATGAACTGGCCAATGAAGGTGCTATAGCAGCGTCAACTGTTCGTGATGCAATAAGGAATGTGGACTACATAATTTCAATGCTTCCGGCTGGGAAACATGTCGCCGAAACCTATATAGGTGATGGCGGTTTACTAGAAATCATTGGTGCTGAGATCTGTGTTTTGGACTGCAGCACTATAGACGCTGAGACGGCGCGCATCGTCGGCCAGACCGCCCAAAAGAGTGGTGTAGGATTTATGGATGCTCCCGTTTCTGGTGGTGTCGCGGCCGCGGCAGCCGGCACCCTCTCTTTTATGTGTGGAGGCGATGCAGAAACGTTTGACCGGGCGAGGCAGATACTCAAAGACATGGGAAAGAATATTTTTCATGCTGGGCCTCATGGTGCAGGGCAAGTTGCCAAAGGTTGCAATAACATGCTCCTCGCCATTCATATGCTCGGAACTGCTGAGGCTTTGGCAATGGGAGCAAAACATAATCTCGATCCCAAGGTTCTCTCAGAGATTATGTTAGCCAGCTCAGGACGGAACTGGTCGCTAGAGGTGTACAATCCCTACCCAGGCGTATTGGGCAATGCACCGGCCAGTAATGATTATCAGCCAGGGTTTATGGTCGACCTCATGGTGAAAGATCTCAGATTAGCAATGGAGATCGCAGATACTGCGGGAATAGATAATGCTATGGGGCGGCTGGCTAAGGATCTTTATGAGAAACATCAAGAAGCCGGGCATGGAAGCCTCGACTTCTCAAGCGTGCAAACCCGCCTGACTTAAGACGCTCCCTTCAATGGAGCCCACGCCAACAGTGTACTATCGCCGGGAGCTGTATTTGGAACTAATTTCGCTCCCCCAGCCTCCGCTAACTGGATGTACTCCATCCATGACAGAACTGCGAGAACGGGAGTACCTTTGCCAGAATCAAAGAACAAAGGACCATAGACATTTGCGGTATAGATAAGGTCTTCATCATTTAGACTTTGGGTCGCTTCATGACGCGCTCCGGGTGGCTCGTAGAACCAAACACCTGGCCCATAGCCTTCAGGGGGGCCCGCTCGATATCCGATCCGTCCTGAGAGAACCAAGAAATCAGCGCCTCCTATATGATTGTGGGGAGTGGCAACACCATTGTGCCGTACCATCAAGGAAATCACTCCGGTATCTTGACTAACTCTTAAGATCTTGAGTCCAATATCAGGTAAATCCGGGTTAACTGCCCAAGGCACCGAGCGACAATCGATAAAGTGGGGATGACAAAGATTAGCTTGATCGCTAACGGCTGCTGCCGTTACAAGCGCGGCGCCAGCATTGTTGCTTGATGCTATTGCCAACGGTTCACCCGTTCCAGTAAACGGATCCGGCCTTTCTCCCATACATGCTGCAAGTGTATTGGGCACTAATGTAATACCCTCATTTCTCGCCATCAAATGGATATCTGCACTGGTGAGAATGGAATGCACTAACTGATCCGCATTTAAAAAAGCGACGGCATTAAAGAAGTTCATTAATAGCTCAGTATCCTCCACCGCAACCATCTCCGCGATTCGAGTATTAGCGGAAACATACCCCCAAACCCCCGGTTCCAACACACTCTCAGACTGACCATCTGAATAGATCACTTTGCCTGATAAGACCATTAAATCCATACCACCTAAAAAAACACTTTGCGGTAATCGAGATCCCGCATT
>CABYJX010000081.1 GCA_902519405.1 uncultured Gammaproteobacteria bacterium | reverse complement strand
TTTTAAGCGTAGGTCTATCCCTGCTGCATCGCACCACCATCTACATAAATCCCATGGCCTGAAATAAAACGAGCCTCCTCACTAGCGAGAAAACAAGCCAAAGGCGCTACATCTTCTGGCTGACCAATCCTACCTAATGCCGATTTATCTACCCAGTGCTTCTCAAAGGAAGGATCTGCTTCAAAGGCTGGAGTAGTTATGCCGGTCAAAATTGCACCAGGTTGTATGCAATTAACCGTGATGCCTTCGGAACCAAGCTCTGAAGCCAAGGCCCTGGTCAGACCAAGAACAGCATGCTTAGAAACTACATAAGCAGATAATCCAGGGCTTGCATATTCAGAACATATTGATCCAATATTAATTATCCTCCCCTGATTAGATTGTCTAAGCAAAGGCAATAAGGCTCTGGTAATGCGCACTACAGCCTCGAGGTTCACTGCCATGGTACGGTCCGCAACACTGCTATCTTCATCGTCAAATAGACCAAATTCGCTTACGCCCGCTGCATTAACGAGGATGTCGCATTTCTTGGTATATGTAGACAATAAATCCAACACTAAATTAGCGCAATTCATAGCGGTCAAATCTACTTGAAGATGATGTGCCAACGAGCGGTTCTCCGGCATATCTCCGGCTTTTAAATCAATCCCAAGAACGTCTACGCCTTCCTCCGCAAATCTATTTGCGATTGCCCTTCCTATCCCAGACGCTGCCCCGGTGACAACGGCTATCCTTTTCTCTAAACCTCTCATAATATCTCCAGGCTTTTTAACCCATTTCATCGATTGCCATAGGAAACTACACTCACTGAATCAAACTCTCATCGCTCCTATAATCATAGTTTTCGCAATTCCTTTGATTCCCATGATTCAATTTGTGTCAGAGGGCAATTTCGGTGGTCGGCGATCTGAAGGTTTTTTATCTGGAAAAAACTCAATCGGAGGAGCATCGCTTGATGGTTTTAGATTCTTGTTTAAAGATCGTTACTTAATCGGTATCGCCTTATTTATCTTTCTCACAACCTTACTCAGCTCTCTAATTTATTTCGAGCTTAAAAATATCCTTTCTAATGTCGATCCCAATATACGCACTCAAATTTGGGCAGGGATGGATTTAGCTGTGAATACCTTGTCTATAGGCATTGGGTTATTCGCTACAGGTAGACTGACAAAACAATTTGGAGTTTCTTTTTCCTTATCATTGATTCCATTTTTATTAATTTTTGGCTTTCTGATCCTCGCTATGATGCCCACTGTTGCGGTAATCATATCTTTACAGATAGTGCGCAGGGCAGGGCAGTACTCGATCACTCGTCCTGCAAGAGAAATGCTCTTCACTGCAGTAAGACGAAATGTTCGTTTTAAATCCAAGCCAATCGTAGACGTGGTGCTTTATCGAGGTGGAGATGTAATCTCTGCTTGGATAATTACTGCGTTGACGCAAGGCTTAAATCTTGGATTGGTTACTGTGGCCAGCATTGGTGGTGGTGTAGCAGCTATCTGGACAGGGATCGGATTTGTTTTAGGTCAAAAGTTTCTTCAATTAGAAAAATTTCAAAAAAATAAGTGAAAATTACCTATTAAAATCATGTAGTTATAGATTACTTTCCTGAAATAAAACCCGCGTTATAATATGGACAGATTAATAATTCTAAAGCCCGTCCTATGGCATTAACAACTGATTACAATCTCGGCCCAAATACCTTTCCCAGAGGATGGTTTGTTATTGCAGAAAGTTCGGAGCTTGACAGCTCGCCTCTGGCAGTTCATTTTTTTGGGGAAGATCTGGCACTATATAGAGGCGAGAGCGGCAAACCAGTGCTATTAGACGCCTACTGTGCACATATGGGTACCCACCTAACCGCTGGTAAAAGTGCAATGATAGTCAAGAATGGAAATCAAATCGAAGGGGATTCGATAAGATGCCCCTATCACGGGTGGCGATATTCCCCGACAGGGCAAGTAGATGATATCCCTTATTTCGACGGTCCGTGTCCGAAATCAGCAGCAATAAGATCTTACCCAGTAGTGGATAATATGGGTTGTATCATGGCTTGGTACGACGCAGATAACCGACAACCTGATTTTGATCCTCCTTATTTGGAGGAATGGGATAATCCTCAATGGGTAAAGTGGAATCTTGATCACTTAGGGGAAGTCGAGATTCATCCTCAGGAGATTTTGGACAATATGGCTGATGTTCGGCACTTGGGCCCAACTCACGGAGCACCTTGTGAGTATTTCAGTAACGAATTTAAGGACCATCTCTATATTCAAAGGCAGGGAGGTCCGATGCAACTCTACGAGACTTATCTTAGGACTACAACTTGGTATACAGGGCCCGGAATATTATTATCAAAACAGGTGTTTGCTGGGAATACTATTTATGAAATCATTGCAAATACACCAGTCAAAGATGGCGTGGTTAAGTGTTGGCATGGTTGCATTACTCAAGGCACTACTACCCCTCCATCTGAACAAGATATCGAAAACCAAAAGCAGGCTCAGGCAGGGGCATTAGAAGCCTTTGCCGCTGACTTTGATATTTGGCAAAACAAACGGTCAGCAATTAAAATAATGCAGCTGAAAACGGACGGCCCCTT
>CABYJX010000080.1 GCA_902519405.1 uncultured Gammaproteobacteria bacterium | reverse complement strand
CATCATTATTTGGAAGCTCTACTGGCGCGTTAAAAAGAGTTCTTAATTTTGGATCGCTTGAAGCCATCCACAATTGATGGGCTTGTCTGTAGTAGACCTTCGCTGCGACAGGTCTTTTTAGCCACTGAAACCAGTCCCCTAGTGCTAGTTTAAGAGATAAATGATTACCAGAAGTCAAGTTAGGGTTTGAAATTCTTGCCTCCAGTAGCTTTCGCCCATTAGCCGCGGCGTCTTCTGCCAATTTAATTAACTGTTGTTCTTTAGATTGACCATGTCGACTATCAATAGTGTTAAATTCCTCTCTAAAAATTGTTTCCTGATCTCTTCGTGAGGAGCTAAAAACATGGACAATTAAGTAAAGGTTGGACAATTGACTCATCGACAATTGAATGCTCCACTCCTGACTTAAATCTTTGTCTAACACTACCGCATCAAGAATTCTCTTATTCAAGTGATATAAATCCAACAAATCTTCTCTCTTAGCTCTCAAGTCTTGTTTAATGAAATCTCTTCGCCATTCTAGAAATTCTAAAATAAACTCCAGTTTAGACGGATTAAAGGGAGGCCTCTCCCCGCCATTGAGATGGAATAGATGTTCATAGGTCTGAGCAATGGATTGAAAATCTTTGATGTAGCCTGGTCTGGTGAAAATCGTATTAATGGTGATGGGAGGCTTATTCCAGTTGGTAACACCGTGAATATTAAGACGGCAACTTATACTAATACTGTTGGATCATCGACATTGTCCGGGTTTTGGCAGGATCCAGAATTTGATATCAATCAGCCTGCTTTTTACTATGCTCGAATTTTACAAATCCCCACACCTCGTCATTCCTTGTACGATGCTATAGCCCTAGGTCTGGAGCATGCAGACGGATTTCCAGATACTATTCAAGAACGAGCTTATACATCTTCAATCTGGTTTAGACCCTTGGGACTTTGAAATATGACCCACTTAACCACCGACTTAGGTCGTTATAATCACTCTTATACCTTGTAGCTCTAGATTGGCATTTTCGATATAAGTTTGTGTTGCAGAGATTCTTTGTCTCAGATTACCTATTTCTTCCTCCCTCACATTTGGATTTATAGTCTGTAAAGCCTCTAAACGTCTGAGCTCTGCACCCAGCGATGCTATCATATTCTCATTCGCTGTTTTCTTTGTTTCAGTGAGTAATAAATTCGCTTTAGTGGACGCAAGCTTAATTTTATCTTCAATATCATCTTTGATCCGTCGAATTATCTTTGATCCAGCGTCTCGTCTTATTTTAGAGATCGCTTCATTTAGTTTATCGTGTGGAATAGCGTGTGCTATATCTTTACCTCTTTGATCAATTAATAAACGCATCGAAGATTTCGGAAAAAACTGTTCTACTAGGAGATGTTTTGGTGCAGCGCAGGAAGTAGAAAAAATAGCTTCTATAAGAACGGTACCAGATTCTATAGATTTGAGCTGTAAAGTGCCGATAGTTGCATTTCCTAACTCAGTCGCTAGAACCATATCCATACTCTCAATGATCATTGGATGTTCCCATGTTAAGAAAAGCAAATCCTCCCTGGTTAGTGCAATATCACGGTCAACCGTTATGGTGATCCCATCTTCGGGAAGATGTGGAAAGTATCCAGTCTGCATCGATTCAGTCGGTTTTAGGGTCCAGCATTCCTCGGAATGATATTCACAATCTACTCCATAAGCGGCACATAATTGTTGTAAATAAGATACGAGTTGATCAGGGTTTTGCTCGCTAGTTAGATCTTCAATAATCTGATCCGCAATGTCCCGACGACATGAACTTCTCTCAAGTAACTTATCTTTTCCAGCCTGAGCATTTTCGCGCAACTCACTAACGTAGTTTTGCGTTTGAACGCAGAGCTCCTCAAGATTCTTTAACTCCCCAAGAAGAACAAGTTCCAATTGATCTTTGAATTTATCAAAGACCTGTTTTCCAAAAGGACAGATCTTAGTGAAAATTGAGAGACCACGTTCATACCAATCTAAAAGGGCGTGTTGTGCACTACCGATGACGTACGGAACATGTATTTTAATATCTTGCTTTTGTCCAATCCTGTCTAGCCTTCCTATCCTCTGTTCCAGAAGATCTGGATTTAGAGGTAGATCGAAGAGAATTAAGTTGTGAGAAAACTGAAAATTCCTCCCTTCACTTCCGATCTCTGAACAAACTAAACATCTAGCACCCGACGACATGTCTGCGAAATAAGCCGCCGCTCTATCTCTCTCAATTAAACTCAAATTTTCATGAAAAGCAGCTGTTCGGATCCCCGCGCGCAGGTGAAGATACTTTTCTAATTCAAGTGCAGTTCTAGCTTCGGAACATATGACAACGACCTTATCTCTATTAAGTAGGCGTAGGGTGTCTTCAAGCCATTTTATTCTGGGATCCGTTATTAACCATGAATCATCAGTGGAGTTTAAATGTGGATATAGTACTTCTTGTACTCGGCTAGCTTTCTTTATATCCAGTGAGGTAGATAAAGCATGCCTTACAAGACTTCGTCGAGCAAAGCCACTAATCTTTTCTCGGCTATTTCGCATGAGTATTCGTCCAGTCCCATGTCGATCGATCAGTTGCGACACAATATCCTCATCGCGTTGATCAGGATCTATATCTGGTGGTAAATCTTTTGGACGGTTTCCAACTTCTACCTGTTCAATCATTTCTCCAAGTCGTAAGAAGCTAGTTTGCTCCTCTTTAAATATTATTTGATTTCTAAATCTATCTGGATCTAGTAATTTAAGTCTTTCAAAGTGTCCTGTTTCACTATGTTGCTCAGGTGTTGCAGTTAAAAGTAAAAGTCCTCTGGATATACCAGCTAACCTTTCAGCAAATGACTTTTCATCAGACTC
>CABYJX010000079.1 GCA_902519405.1 uncultured Gammaproteobacteria bacterium | reverse complement strand
AAATGACGCTGCTATCTATAGCTATAAAAGCGCACTGAAAATTAGTCCGGATGAGAAAGCAACACACTTTAATCTTGGGAACTGCCTTCGCATTCAAGGTGATATTGAAGCAGCTGAACAAGCCTATCGCAATGCTATTAAAATTGACAGCGGATATGCTGAAGCATTTAATAATTTAGGATTGACTCTTCAACTTGATACGCGCCTAGATGCTGCTATTGAGTGTTTTCGAACAGCAATTAATCTTCGACCATCCTATATAGAAGCTATTCAAAATTTAGCTACTAGTGAGTTCCAAAGAGGTAATATTGCCACGAGCCTTGAATTAGCCGATAGAGTAATTCAGCTAGATGGCCGCGTCTTGGAGGCGCACTATACCAAAGGAAATGCACTGAGCGCCTTGCAGGAATATGAAAATGCTGCGAGTCACTTCATCGAGGCGCTAAAAATTGATCCAGATCATTTTGATACGCTAGTCAATTTTTCTGATGCACTTTTAAAGATCGGTAAGTATTTGGATGCTTTAGACTTATGCGATAAGGCGATTCAGGTTGATCCAAAAGCGTCAAAGGTTCCTTATAATAACCGTGGGGCTGCTTTAAAGGGTGTAGGGAGATATTCGGACGCGCTTTTGTCCTATGAAAAAGCAATTGAAATAGATCCTGAGTTTGGGGAGGGACATTATAATATAGCCATAATTCTGGCTGAGCTATGCGAGTTTGAAGAGTCCTTTTTTCATTACGACAAAGCTATTGCTCTAAACCCAAACTTCATTGCCGCTTACAGTAACAAGCTATTTGCACTTAACTATGATCCTGAAAAAACTGCGCAGGAGATTTTTAATTACTATCTCAAGTTTGATGAAAAATTTTCTAAGCCGCATACACCTCTCTGGGACAAGAATAATATAGATCTAACTGCTGGGAGAGTGATCCGTATTGGTTATATTTCTCCAGACTTTCGAAAGCACTCTGCCCGCCACTTCATTGAGCCTTTGTTTGATTTCCATGACAAAGAAAGATTTCAAATAGTGGCCTACTCAGAGGTGCGTAATGAAGACCAAGTCACTAAACGTTTGCGAACTAAAGTAGATACTTGGGTTCCAACTTGTTCGCTAAATGATAGAGCATTAGCGGATAAAATAGTTACTGATAGGATTGATATCCTGATTGATTTGGCTGGCCATACTGACGGCAATCGTCTTTTGATGATGGGTAAATATAAGCCGGCACCGATACAGGTTAGCTTTATGGGGTATGGCTATACCACTGGAATAAAAGCCATCGACTATTTTTTTACTGATGCGGCGAGCACTCCGCCAGACGCTGACAGATTTTATGCGGAACAGCCCTGGAGACTCCCTACCATTTATGCTTACAGGCCTGATCCAGATATGGGTCCTGTTAGTCAGCTGCCTGCACTTAAAAACCAGTTTATTACTTTTGGATCTCTTTCAAGAATTATAAGATTAAATTCTAGAACAATAGGAGTTTGGAGCGAGATATTACAAAAAGTACCTGGTTCTAAATTAGTGATAAATAGTGGAGATTTAAAATTCCCAGAACTAATCTCGTGGATAGCGAATAAATTTAAGGCTCAAGGAATCACGGAGGATCGGTTACTGCTGGGTTATGATACTCCCCCTTGGGATTTACTTAGAGATATAGATATTTCGTTAGACTGTTTTCCTCATAACTCAGGTTTAACTCTTTTGGAAAGCCTCTACATGGGTGTTCCTTATGTGACCTTAGCTACTCGACCTGGTATTGGTCGTTTAGGGGCAAGCTTTTTGGTTGCTTTAGGCCGCGAAGAATGGATAACCTATGATGAGAGGTTTTATGTCGATACTGTCGTTAATTTAGCTAAAGACTATGGGTCTCTCTCGGATATTCGTAAGGTTCTACGACCTGAATTGGAAAAGAGTTTGCTTATGGATGAATCGACTTATACCTTTGAGGTTGAGACTGCTTACGAAAGTATGTGGAATCAATTTAAACTAGAAGGATGAGGCAATTAATGTCGAATTAAAGCTTCTCTACATAGTTGCTGGGGTGGGATTACAGTACTTCAGTATGCCCTCGCTAAGACAGAAATCATTCTATCGTTTTCAGTGATCTTAGCTAAACTAGGCAGGGCCTTATGGGACGAAGCTAGGTGGAAACCCGCTGCTTTAAGACAATCAGATATTTCGTTTATTGAGAAAAGCCTCAGACGATGCGTAGTCGAAAAAGTTTCGCGATTCCCACCCCTACTGATTATTTCAATTTGGTAATTTATCCGAAGCTTACTCTCAGTGAGTTCTGAAATATCCGGCTGAGCAAGTCGAGTAAATATTTTACCATCATTTTGAAATTTTCTCTCGATGGTCACAGGTGGGCTCTTTAGGATAGTCTCTTGATGCCAACACTCGAAGAAAAAATAGCTTCTATTTTCCAGTATTCTTTTGATCTGTATTAGAAATCTAAGTAGTTCATCTGTCGTGTTTAGACAATTAACTACATTAAACAAAGAAAGGGCAAAACCGAATTTCTGGCTGCTAATTTTCTCGATGTCCCCACTTACAAAATCTATATTACTATCTTTCGATCGCGCTTCGGATATCATTGCGTCCGAAATATCGAATCCAGTAATAGGATTAAGTCTTAGACAAGATAATTCGATGGCGTGACAGCCGGTTCCGCAGCCTATATCGATAATAGGGGCTATCTGTCCGACTGAATGCGAATCGATTAACCTATTTAGGCTTTTAGTTTCAGCACAATAATTCTTGTGCGAGCAAAGAATATCATAATGTCTAGCATATGCTTGGTCATAGGTATCATTTGAATCGGTATTCATTTTTTTGACGGAACGCTACTATTTTTGTAAAGAAGCGTGAGAGAAGAACGCCTCTATTTTCGAGCAAATATATCGGACGTCACACTGCGTCATATCAGAATGTAGGGGGAGGGAGATAATTTCCGATACAATTTGTTCGGTAACTTCTAGGCCTCCAGTTCTCTCATGAGAGAATAGACTAAAATGATGCCCAGGCTGCCAATGAACGCCCGTATCTAT
>CABYJX010000078.1 GCA_902519405.1 uncultured Gammaproteobacteria bacterium | reverse complement strand
TTTTTGTCAGTAAATTACCCTTGTCTTTACCCAAGAAGAAACCTGCATGTGATAATCAGCAAGTCTCTAGTTACGATATTTCTGTTGCCTTTTCGTGCTTTGCTGACTGTTTTTGACTTTGACATGTAAGAGGCCGGTGGTTCGAACCAATCTGTTCCTAACAAATAGGTGGTGAGTGACAAATATTAATCATCTTTGGTACCAATCATAATAGACAGCACACTCTGTTTAGAATTCTCCTGTAACTGCGATATAGTAGGCGGTAATGAGTACTTTAATAACGTTAGCCTATGCATGGGCAGGGTTGGTCTACCAGTACAACAATTCACTGCCACTCATCGTTACTAGCCAGTAATAGTTAAAGGCTAGGCAAACTATGAATCTGCTAATTTTATATTTAGGGATAGCAATCGGCGTATCTTTTCTTTGCTCCATTTTAGAGGCTGTGCTCCTCTCCTTAACACCCTCGTATGTTGAGCAGATTGCTCGTCAACGTCCTGAGGCTGGCGCCGTGATTCGAAAAGTTCGGGTGAAAATGGATGAATCTTTAGCGGCTATTTTAATACTCAACACATTTGCACATACGATGGGTGCAGCAGGTGTTGGAGCGCAGGCACTTAAAGTCTTCGGTCCAGAAAAAGAGATGTTGATAGCTGTGATGCTTACACTTGCCATTCTTTATTTTTCTGAAATTATTCCTAAGACGGTGGGAGCAATGTATTGGCGTGTCTTGGGTGTTCCAGCTGCTCATATGATAATTTGGCTAGGACGCCTTACATATCCATTGGTCTGGATGTCTACACGATTAACAAAGCTCCTGGGAAATAAGAAAATGGGGGCGGTTACCCGTGACGAGATTCTAGCACTTGCGTCATTGGGGCAGCGTCATGGTGCGCTGATATCCCAGGAGACACTTTATCTGCAGAATATCCTGCGAATGAGGCGGGTTAGAACTGGCGAAATCCTTACTCCGAGGAGTGTAGTCCACATGTTGGATGAGTTCTCAACAATAAGCGACGCCTTGAGTAGCCAGAAGACACGTCTTTTCTCGCGTATTCCGGTGTATACCGGCACGGTTGATACAGTCACGGGTCACGTTCTTCGCAGTGATCTTTATGAGGCGGAGCGAGCTGGGCACGGGTCAGATAGCGTAGAATCTTTAAGGCGCGACGTTATTTCTGTGTCGAAAAAACTCCCTATTCATAAGTTGATTAATCTTTTTATAAGGCATCGAATGCATCTGTTTATTGTCGAGGATGAATATGGACAGACCGCGGGCGTTGTGACGCTCGAGGATGCCTTAGAGACGTTACTTGGTGAGGAAATAATGGATGAGAGTGACTCAGTCCCGGATATGCAGGCCCTAGCTAAAGAGAAGCATCGAGAGAGGTTGGAGAAGGACTAGATGGTACGACCGATTGAAGCCTACTTTCTAATGGATTTACTTCTCATACCAACTATCTGTAGCAAAGATGAAATTTAATACCATATCCATCCAGCCTTCAGAATATAGTGTGTAAAACAATATCATTAATAGTAGTCTTTGGAGGAACACTGCAGGTGGCTGATAACAGATATGAATCATTAGACAGATTATGAAAATCACTATGAAGCTCTGCTCTGTCGTCAAAATATGACTTCGGATTTAACACCATAGTCTCTAAATTTTGTCTCGTGTTCGTTCCGAAATTTATGCTCGTTAATATTAATCTACACTCGCTAGCTTTTGGCTTACCTCCCAAATTTAAATATTTCAGTGAAATCTGAATGCGATTAGCAACACCAGATGACTCATCGTCGTAAGACTCAAAAGGAATCGGACAAACCACGTCCAATACTGTGCTCTCAGAGACATTAGAAATTCCACCTTCTCGCCATTGCAAGGATAACTCGTCATCGCTACTGCTTGCTTTACAGTTAGTTGCTGGAATGCTGATCGTTTTTCTTCCGTTAAACATGGAAGAAGCAAGATCAGGAGAGAACACCCCATGAATGTAGCAGTTCCTCGTCGGCATATCGAAGTGGTAGGATTCATTCACATATCTTGCTCCGCAGTTATGAAGGATTCTCTCGAACTGCCAACCCGAGTTTGATGATGCACTGATGTTTAAGGGATAACCCTGTGGAACTGGTACACCGAGTTCTCCGCTGCCATCCCAAAAAGAAGTCGTTGATTCAAAAGCTCCGGAAGAAAACCATCCTGAGGGCAGGTTAAAACCGCCTCCCGTACCATAAGACACGCTTAACTCTTTTCGCGGAATGCCCCACCACCGTTTGATATCCTCATGACTAAGACATCCAGGCAGATTGTCACTCACAAAAGTCTGATTAAATAAATCATATTTAATAACATCTAGCTGACAATCAGAGAGTGGTAAATATGTAATTTGTAAGTTAACGCCAGTGCTAGCAGGATTTCTCCGGGAAATTCTAATTTTATCCAGCCCCCGAAATGACTTTAATGGGAGAAGATAGAGGGCTAGAAAACCATATACGTCTGGCCAGATATTTTCGCCTACATATGTGATATCAGCCAAAGCAGATATAGATCCCAGAGATGGATTGAGAAAAAGTTCTATCCCTTGAACGGGACCCGAAAGATTATGAAGCCCTGAAAGAGTTGATAGGTTTTCATTGAAGCCAATTGACAGTAGGTCTACTGATTTGATCCAGAATAAAGGAGACAAATCGTAAATATCACTCAATTCCCCGTCCCAGTCTTCAGCGTAAGCTCCGCCTATATCCAATACACCGGGAATTAAATCGCATCCGGCGGCAAATCGATCACGGAAATTATTAACATCAGCTTGAGTTCTTAAATGAAAAAACGGCAACCCGGGATATCCTGGATAACTAGCAAGCGCAGTACCGCAAGCGACCCTTGTTTGATGATTTACTCTCGTTGCTTTTCCTGTTCTTGGATGTTGCAATAATCCAGCTCGGGTATCTTTTCTTGTAGGTAACATCTTGCTGTAAAGATTCTCGATATTTTTCAAATCTAATTGAGCCATCGGATAAGTTAGGTTTCCCCTTTTTATTTTTTTGCAAGGCGCACCTG
>CABYJX010000077.1 GCA_902519405.1 uncultured Gammaproteobacteria bacterium | reverse complement strand
ATATATAGTCGATCTAACAGGTGGTGGTGTTGATTATAGTTTTGAATGTATTGGTAATGTAAATGTTATGCGTGATGCTCTTGAATGTTGTCATAAAGGATGGGGACAAAGCTGCATTATTGGTGTGGCTGGGGCAGGGCAGGAGATTTCAACGCGCCCGTTTCAACTGGTGACTGGGAGGTCTTGGCGGGGGACGGCATTTGGTGGCGCTCGCGGTCGTACAGATGTACCCAGAATAGTTGACTGGTACATGGAAGGAAAACTGAATATTGATGATCTAATAACGCATACCATGCCGTTGAATAACATCAATGAGGCCTTTGACTTGATGCATTCGGGAGAAAGTATTAGGTCGGTAGTCCTTTATTAGCTCTCTCTAGAGGGTCTAAAGTTTTGAAATTATGACTAATCTATATTCTATTTGGGTAAGAGCACGCTTGGTCGTGAACGCTTAAGTGATCTGTTTAGCAGGTTGGCAGGATTGTCTAGGCGCGTTGTTATCATTACGTCATGAGCTGCAGTCCGCGTTTGGTTTTATTATTCCAGCTGTTGTTACTTCAATTGCGAGAGCGTTAAATATCTGAATGGTTGAGGAGCGTGGTGTAGTCAGTTTTTTGTAAAGACTTTAAGGCTCAGGAGCCAGCGAGACAATTACTAAAGATTTGTTTTTCAGAGGCATGTCATGCGTTCAATTCCCGAGATTTGCTGCGATTCTTCGAAGATAGATTTTGCGAGATGCCTTTGGAGAATAAGGATTAGCATAAGAAAAAAATGAGTTACCGTTAATATTGTGAATTTTAATATTTTTTCAGAGAAGCATAAAAAGGTACTGGTTTCTGCATTAGGAGCTTTTTTATGTATATTTTTAATTGCGCACCTAAATTCTATTGATGCAAGGAATGTTTGGCTTATACCCCCATTTGGAGCAAGTTTGGTTTTAGTAATGGCGGTTCATGATAGTCCACTAGCAAGTCCTCGAAATGTTTTTTTAGGACATGTTCTTTCAGCATCTTCTGGTGTATTAATATTTTATTTTTTTGGGGGGACGCCCCTTTCAATAGCTTTGGGGCTTAGTTTAGCAATTATTTTAATGATGCTTACCAGAACAGTTCACCCTCCAGCTGGAGCAAATCCAGTTATAGCCATTCTTGGGGAAAAAACTTTTGAATTCGTCGTAATCCCTGTTGGTATTGGAGCATCTTTTATAGTTCTATTCGCTTTTTTGTATAACAAAATATGGAAAAGATGATAGAGAATCAAATGTCTACAATGCAATCGCTGAACGAATCTGAATTTATTCGAATGATGCTTTAACATACTAGCCCTACTGACCATCTGGGAAATGCTGCAAATCAATACTATGTAGCGTAATTCTCTTCATGCTAGCGCCGAGCATCTCGATCTTTTTTACTTCTAAAATTCTACTTAGTGATGGCCCTGAGAGCACCGGATGCTGGTAAAAGCGTTTTACTTAACTAATGATCATTATCACTTACAAATAAGATTGAGAAAATATATACTACCGCCTCTTTTTAACATGCCAAAACAGACGATTTTAGGAAAATTTAAATGAAAATATTATGTGTCCTATACGATGATCCCACAGCAGGAATGCCTGATAGCTATCCGAGAGATGATTTACCCATCTTAAGTGGATACCCAGATGGTATGTCTTTACCTTCCCCTAGCTCAATTGACTTTACACCCGGTGAGCTGCTTGGGTGTGTTTCCGGTGAGCTAGGCCTCAGAAAATTCTTGGAAGACCAGGGGCATACTCTAGTTGTAACCGCGGATAAAGATGGTGATGGTTGTATAGCTGATCGAGAATTGGTCGATGCTGACGTTGTGATCTCACAACCTTTCTGGCCATACTATTTGACTAAGGAAAAAATCGAATCTGCGCAAAATCTTAAAATGGCAATCACAGCTGGTATTGGTTCTGACCATGTTGATTTGCAAGCGGCGATGGATAATAAAGTTGATGTTGTAGAGGTGACTTACTGTAATTCAAGGTCTGTTGCAGAACATATAGTGATGATGATTCTATCTTTAGTTAGGGATTATCATAACCAACACCAAATTGTAAAAGATGGGGGATGGAATATAGCTGATGCTGTTCAAAGATCTTACGATGTCGAGGGTATGCACGTTGGCACTGTGGCTGCTGGAAGAATAGGCTTGGATGCACTGAGAAAGATGAAACCATTTGATGTCCATCTACACTACTTTGACATTCACAAACTGCCTGATGCGGTCGAGGCAGAGCTAAATCTTACTTATCACGACTCTGTAGAATCACTCGTTTCCGTTTGTGATGTTGTGACTATTAATTGTCCGCTGCATCCAAAAACTGAACATCTCTTTGATGATGAAATGATTAATAAAATGAAGCGAGGTGCGTATATAGTAAATACCGCACGGGGAAAAATCTGCGACAAAGATGCTATAGCCAGAGCTCTCGAATCTGGTCAACTCAGCGGATATGCAGGCGATGTTTGGTTCCCGCAGCCCGCACCCAATGATCACTTATGGAGATCTATGCCGAATCATGGTATGACTCCACATACGTCGGGTACTTCGCTTTCCGCGCAAGCAAGATATGCTGCAGGAGTTAGAGAGATACTGGAATGCTTTTTCGAAGGCAAGCCTATAAGAGAGCCATACTTGATTGTTCAGAATGGAGACTTAGCCGGTATGGGTGCACACTCCTATACAAGAGGAACAGCCACAGATGGTTCGGAGGAGGCGGCCCAGTACAAGAAATAGGAAACCAACTTTGTTGAGCTTCAAAAGGTTGTTACCAACATAGCTTGATTTTCTATAACGGCTACTTGGCTCATTACAAGCCGTTTGAGTCACGAAATTGCAAGTAAAGAGTGGTGACGATCGGTCTTCCAATATTGGCCTGCGTTTCAGCACCAACTTCGAGTGCCCTCGAACAATCAGAACTCGCTGGAGTAACTCTTGTGCGTTATCTCTCTCAGTTAGATGAGCTGGTGTATACGGCACCTCATCGAATCATCAATACGCCATGACTTATTCTGGTGACGCTCAATTACTAAAAATGACCGAGCAAATTAGTGCTAACGTGGGGGGGCGAGGTTGTCGCCAGACGCTACTGCGGCCAAG
>CABYJX010000076.1 GCA_902519405.1 uncultured Gammaproteobacteria bacterium | reverse complement strand
AAAGAAGAAAAAACTTATTGACCTAGAGATTAAATTACAAATCTCTCAAATAAGATTAGCACAAATTGGTTTAGATCAAGATGACGAAAAGTTTATAGCACTAGAAGCTGAGCTTGGAATTTTAAAGGAAATAGCAAAAATAAAGAAAGGTATTGTTGATGAAGAAGAAAAAACAAATCTGGCAAAAATTAAAGGAGACGGACTAACGCAAAAAATGGCAGCGAGAGAAAAAGCTTTGTCTCAAACTCAAACAGGTACCACTGCAAATAGAATACAAGGATTAGCTACTTTAGCGGGCATGGATCCTACAAGAGATTCATTAGTAAAGAAAGACACTGAAACAGAGGAGCAATTTGCAGGAAGACAATCTGCCGCTGACATTGCGGATATGCGAACACGAGTAGAGGGCTTTAAAGGCGTTCTCGGCCCTGCAATGGAAGAACTTAAAAAATTAGGCCCTGAAGGCGAGCTTGTTGCTACAGTAACAATGGGACAGTTTGCTATAGCTGATTCATTTATGTTTGTTGCTCAAGAGTTTGAAAGAGGTGCTACAAAGATGGAAAAAGGGGCTGCTATAGCAGGGGCTGTTGCGACCACAATTTCTGCAACTGCTTCAATAATGAACGCAGCTTCTCAAGCTAGAATTGCAGCAATTGATAAAGAAATTGCTGCAGAACAAAAGCGAGATGGAAAATCAAAGCAAAGTCTTGATAAAATTAAACAACTAGAAAAGAAAAAAGAGGCAGAAAAACGAAAAGCTTTTGAACAAAACAAGAAAATGCAAATGGCTCAAACTATTGCTAATACTGCCGCAGCAGTTATGGGGGTATGGGCAGGAATAAAAGATCCTTACATTGGTCCGAATCTTGCTACCATGGTCTCAGCAGGTATTATAGCTTTAGGAGCTGCTCAATTAGCAATTATTGCAGGAACTTCTTACTCCGGCGGAGGTAGTAGTGGTGGTTCAGCCAGTATGCCTTCAACAGTTTCTGTAGGTAAACGTAGAGACTCAGTAGATTTAGCTAAATCACAGTCAGCAGGTGGAGAGCTCGCCTATATGAGAGGCGCTAGAGGAACAGGCGGACCCGAGAACTTCCGTCCTGCCTTCTATGGTAAGAAGACACGCGCAACAGGCGGATACGTGGTCGGTGAGCAAGGACCAGAATTGTTTATGCCTGACCGACCCGGAACAATCGTACCTGCAGATGATACACAAGAAGCTATGGCTGGAGCCTCAAATGTAACATTCAATATAAATACTATAGATGCTACAGGAGTTGAAGAAGTGTTAGAAGGACAGCAAGGAAATATTATAGGAATGTTAAGACAAGCGGCAAATTCTTACGGCCAAGAGTTTTTTGAAGATGTAGACGAGACTATTTATACATCTCCTACAGCTAGGAGAGCCTAATGCCAACTTTTACTAGTTTTGCGAACGACCTTCCAGACCCTAACTTTAAAATATCGTACTATGGAGCAACAAATACCCAGACAGAAGCTAAGGCGGGTCCTGGCTTTGCCTCTGTAAAACTTACAAATGATCAAAAAATGCTTGTAAGTAGAACAAACTCTCAGCGTATTCTTGCTCGATCAGTTGCTGCACAAAAGTGGAAAGTAGATATAAACTATCATCCTATGACTCGCGAAGAATTTGAGCCTGTTTATTCTTTTTTACTTCGGCAAAAAGGTCCGATGACTCCTTTCTTTGTAGCACTCCCACAGTATAGAGTCCCTCAAAATGCTTCGTGGAATACTGTAGTAACTCAAACATTTGATGCAACAAGTTTTGGTGGAGGCTCAACTGAGTCTGCCTATGCGCCTTACATACGAACAGATGGAGTAGTATCTGCAGGCTCCAGTGCGGTAATGATCCATGTAGAAAAACATGCTAACTATGGTACTGCTTATACTTTTAATGGAAATGCATTAGATCCAAATGTTCCACGCCCAGGAGATATGGTAACTTTTGCAACTCATACAAAAGCGTACATAATTACTTCTGTAGAAACAAACCCTAGTTATCAAGCAAGCACAACACAACCCGCTACAGATAAATTTAGAATAAATGTAACTCCTGAGTTCATAGAAGCTGTCCCTGATAATACTGTCACCACCTTTAGTGTTCCTAAAATAAAAGTAGTTCTCCCCCAGCCTTTCAGTCAGTACAACTTAAATACTGATAATTTATACTCCTTTAATCTTAAACTAGAAGAATACTTATGAGTTTAGTAAATAAACCCCAAAATACAGAAAGAAATTTAGATTCTGCGCTTAAAGCTTCCCTTTTAGCAGAGGATCCTTTTCTGTATGCACATTTAATTAAGTTTGAGAGAGCCGTAGGAACAGACGGGGGAACGCCCGCTAAAAATCCCAGAGATTATGTTTATTTAACCGATGCTTCTAGAGACATCCCTTTTGATGATGGCTCAAAAAATAGTACAGGAGTATCAAATGGAACACAAACGTACAGAGCAAACAGAGTAGGCAAAGTAGGAAGCATTTCAGAAACTACAGAAGCAAAAGCAAACGCATTAAATTTAGAAATAAATTCTACACTACTAGGGGCAGCAAGTCCTACGGGCGCAAATATAACAGTAACGTATGCAGGAACAGTTATTGGTAGCACTGTAACTCTTACTATTGTTGGAACTTTTGATGGCTGGGAAACTTTAGGCTTTCTTGTAGGCGATAAAATTTGTATAAAAAAATCTGGTCATAACTTTCATAATAAAAGAGCGGTAATAACATCTATTTCTGGAGCAACAATTACTTGTGAAGCACTTGATGCGGGAACTACTACATCTGCTACTACAACCGATTTTTCCGTGGAAAATCTTGCAGATGAGTATGAATCTTTATTTTATGAAGAGTATGAGGGAACTGCAGAAAACGGAGCATATGCAGGATATATAAATAGAGAAGTTTTTATTTATAAAGCACACCTTAATCCCACTACAGGATTAATCATAGGAGCTCCTTACTTAATTTTTAAAGGCATAATTGCAAAAGCTAAAATTACAGAAGACCCAAATAGAAACTCAAAAGTACAATGGTCTCTTACAAGTCACTGGGGCGATTTTGTTCGAGTAAATGGTCGAGTAACTTCAGATTCTGAACATAGAGCCCTTGGAGGA
>CABYJX010000075.1 GCA_902519405.1 uncultured Gammaproteobacteria bacterium | reverse complement strand
TTGTTATCCCATTACGAATCTTCATTTGCGGAGGTATTGAGAACATGAACTCGACTAAATGCCTATCAAGGAAAGGGTCATAATGTTCCATGCCGTTAGATGCACACTGCCTGTCTTCGGCTCGAAGGCAACACGGGGTTGTCTCGCGGGTCAAATCCTGATACGCGCGATTCGCGAGGTAACTCTCGAAGGGGTGCTCCATCACTGGCTGAAATCTCTCTAAATCAAACCATTGCTTATCAATCGCATCATAATAGCGCTTCAGTCTTTCCACGTCGGGGCAACATTTGCCCGGCTGTTCATCAACTGTATACTTCCGTATCATTTCATAGCCGATGCCAACGCTTTTCTCATGTATTGGATGATTATGATTTTTAACCCATGCAATCATCTCTTTCTCCAAAAGTTCTAAATCCCCAGATATTTTCAAATCGGCAAAGAAAAAAGGAAAATATTCGTATTCACCAGCGTTTAGCTCATCACCGCCCAGCCCTCCAAAAAGCTCTTTATACCCAGAACGAGATACTTCTTGACAAAGTAAATCATGCGAGAGCCAGGTCGCCGTAGCTATCGGCTCATTATGAATCCGTATTAATCGCGACACATTATTTAATAGATCTATGTCATCAGTAAGTTCTAGTGAATGCCAATCTACTAACCCAGATAAGACTACATCTTGAATCTCTTCTCTCTCATCGTATGTAGGATCTGAATAAATAGTGGAATACGCTGCTTGAGTTTCACCAGTTATAGTTTTTGCGCAGCATAAAATTGACGAAGAATCCATACCGCCTGAGAGAGTAAAAGCTGGAGCTTTAGAGATAGATAAGCGTTTATTGACAGCGCTGAAAAGTAAAGAGCGATACTCCTCTACGAGAACTTCCTCGTGTTTATCCTCATAAATCTGTGGTTCAATATTCCAGTAACGTTGAACCAAGATATTTGCATTCTCAGATATCTGCAGAAGATGTGCTGCTGGAACCTGATTGACCTGGGCAAATGGCGACTCCGATGGGCTATTGTCGAACGTACGATAGTGCGATCCTGCAAATAGCGCTGTGAAACGAGGGTTTGGAGAACGATCCACCCCATCAATATTCGCTGCAAGAGCGGCCGGAAGA
This sequence comes from uncultured Gammaproteobacteria bacterium, assembly GCA_902519405.1. Taxonomy (GTDB): domain Bacteria; phylum Pseudomonadota; class Gammaproteobacteria; order Pseudomonadales; family Halieaceae; genus CABYJX01. The sequence continues at coordinate 2,079 of CABYJX010000075.1, read as the reverse complement.
GAAGCGAAAGCAAAACCAATTGATCCAGAGGCATAATAAAGAGATTTAACACCGAAAAGATCTCGACTCAGCCATAACCGACGACGGTTCCCTTCAAAAAACGCTACTGCGATATCTCCCTCTATTACTTTAAGGGCTTCCTTAAAACCCTTTTTCAAACATAGTCGGAGTACTAAACCTGCATCACCATCAGGTCCACCATCTTCAATTTTTTGTCTATCCAAAAGCCTTCCATCAAGTATAAGTAAGTTGCCTTTATAGGTAGCTATACTTGTAGAACCGATTTCGAAACAGAAAGTTCCCCATGAATTTGAACTGGTAACAAAATCGTCAGATCTAATCATGTACTTCATGGTTGCTGCGACAATAATTTCTGCCTCAACACTTTGTACTTTACCCCAATGCATCAAACCTGCAATTCTTGTCATCAGTCCCCCTTCGAGTCTGGACGAAAGACGACGAATTTCCAATGATGCGGATAGTCGATCACTAACTCGAGCTCACCCTTAGTTCGCCAATCTTGAACATACCTACTTGAATAACCAAGCTCCCCTCCCAAACGATCAATCTCGGACATACTATAAGTGTTAACGTGAACCCTAAGAGGTTGGGGACTATTTAGGTATTTATCTACCACGTAATTGTAATTCGATTGCTCTGCTATTGATTCTCTTAGAATAACACTCTTTCTAGCCAGTCTAAGAAATCGTTCAAGCGGACGATGAATGTTATCCAGATTACTCAAAACATTCATGCATAATATATGATCGACTCTTGAATTTAGATCCTCAAGACGACCAAATATAAGCCGATCCGAGGATAAGCCGAAGTCTGGAAGAATTGTCTTACCAAGCGAAATAAATTCTTCGCATGCATCCAAACCCCAATACTCTAAATACATCTTTCGTTTTAATAGAGAATGAAAGAAATAGCCTGTTCCACATCCAATATCTATTAAAGTTTCTCCAGCTTCGGAAATCTCTTCTAGGAGAGACGCTGCCTGAGCTGCACAAGTCATTTCTACTGCAATGGCTTTTGCTCTTTCCTCGTATAATTTAAGTACTGTAGGAGAATAATGCCAAATCTCATATTGATTTCTACCATCTAATCGAATCAAATTTCAACCTCAATCGCATCGATAAAAATTACCTCTAGTGGCGAAACTTCGAAATATCTAATTGTATTATCGCATTTCGAATTCATAAGAATATTACGGCTTGGTAGCCTTCAGAATAAATGCGGAAGCTAAAAAATGGCCGCGCCAATCTCTTGGCGACTCTAGCTCTAGGCTAGAAGCTCTGAAAGTTTTTGGAAGCGAAGCTTCAACCATAGGAGGAAGCGCGTGGTAGTGGTAAAAAAGAATTTCAATATCAACAAGTCCTAATTGCTCGGCTAGTTTCCTCATTTCAAAAGGATTATGGGTTCGCGATAGCACCTCATCATAACCTAGCTCACCATCCTGCCCACTTCGAACGGGAGGTAGATCTACCCGAAACATGGTGTCGATGGCGCTTAAAGACGTCTCTAATGCATCTACTTCACTTGGATCATTATTTGAAAGGAGAACATCATGATTGATTAAGACATCTCTAAAAAAGTCTCTGCTGTACCGATTGAGTGTAAACAATGAAAACAGTTCATTGCGAGCTTCAGCGAGAATCAGTCCACCTGAATGGACCGCCGACGATAAGTTTTCCAATACAGTACTATCATTCTCGATCTCTATGTGAGGTAAAACGCCAAAACAAAGAGCAGCATCATATTTTTTCCCCGCTGTTCTGAAGGACATTGGATCCAGAACGCTTCCAATCCAGACGTTACGATCAGACACTCCTTGTGCGGTAAGGACAATTTTTGCCTCATCTACCATCTCAGGGGTTAAATCAAAACCGGATCTTTCGAACTCCAAGTCATGCAGATCACGTAGCATTGAGGCTGGACCACAACCCGCGTCTATAACGCTATTTACGCCTGCTTTAATTAACTCTGCACGAACGATTTCAGTATGGATTGGTGGATATGCATCCTCCGACTGGTAATAATCACGATAGTAACTTTCACTCCAGGTCGAGTAACAAT
>CABYJX010000074.1 GCA_902519405.1 uncultured Gammaproteobacteria bacterium | reverse complement strand
TAAAGCAGCTGTAAATGGTGCAATAAAGAAGTGGCTTTACTATGAAGCTACAAAAAAGGAAAGAGATGATCACGAGAAGGCGTTAGTACGTTTTAAAACGAAGTCTAGAATCATGGATGCTATTGAAACTAGGAATGCACCAATAAAGCAGTGTATTTACCAAGGTAAAGCAATGGGACAGCATTACGCATGGCTTGAAGCTAATCTAGTCTTTGAAGTGGCATATTTGATTTCAGTACGAATGGAGACGCCAGTACTTACGGTACACGATGAGTTCATTGTTCCAGAAGATTTTGGTATAGAAGAATATATGTATACCACTGGTTTAAACGATCGGATATATGATGATCATTATTTTTATAATAGTCTTCAGATAAGGAAAAAAGTCTACTAGCGTCTCCACTAATTAAAGCCTATCTAGAACTCATTGAGAGGCTGCCGTAACAATATTTCCTAAAACTTGATTATTTCCCCACCAAATATATTCTTTCAAACAAAATAGAAGTTGTGCTAAAAGATTCTTAGTCATTTTGATCAGGAGAACTTTTATGTGGATTACTATAGCAGCCTATGCGCTAACTTTGATGGCAGTGTTTTTTGCCATTAACTCTCTATTTCTGTCTTTCGTTGGAGGCATCTTAGTTCGATTCATAACAAAAAATCATATGATGGGTAATTTGTTAGCAGCTTTTATCCTGTGGAATATTATTTCCTTTATTTGGGTTTCATTTGAGGGTGGTGTTCCTCCTGTACTTGTATTAGTAAGTGCCATTGGTATTCTTTTTATGTCAGATAATGATGAGCTAACAGACATTGCAAGCTTAATGATAGCCGCAGAGCAGTTGGCGATTATAATACTTGGTGGGATTCTTATGTATAACTCTGAATCAATTCGGTGGTTCTAACGCTGAGTATCTGACACCCATTTTTAAAACTTATATTTTTATAGTTTACGCGAGACAAAGTCTAAGGCAATGATCGCTCAGAGGCTTATTACCATTTAGCAGCACCAAAAAAATTACTCACCTTTTTTGCAATTAGCCAAGTCTTTTTACAATCACCAAAGTTGTAATCTATAAGATCTTTAATACAGCTCCGTTGTTCTTCTGAAAACTGTTTCCATTTTTTATTCTTAATACACATTTTATCGATAGCTCCACAACTTTTAGCCGCACCAATGGACAGTTCTTTAAAAGGCTTTCGCTTCGGGTACATAGCTGCAAAGCAGTCATCTAACTTATCAAAAGAAATATCTTTTCTGGCTACCAGCTCTTTGCGTTGACCATAATATCTATCTACAGAAGACTTCAGGTTTATTAGGAATGGTTCTAGTTTCTTAAAAGTTGGCTTGTCTAAAAATTGTTTTAAAACCACTTTCTCATAGTCAGACCAGAAAATAATTTTAGATCCAGACTGCTGTACCTGAGCTGTCACTTCCTGAAAAAAAGCTATGAACTCACAAATGACTACACGTTGGTGGCCGTTTGCGATGGGCGACCATTCTTCCTTAAAGCAGACGCATTGATAGTGTTCTGGAGAACCATCCTGCTTAGGTTTAAAGATACCAGCCATATGCGGTAGCTTCTTGATATCAAGATCTTTCGGGCTTGGCCCTCTACCTTCAAAATCAAGATAAATAGCGTTTATCGCTTCTGATGGTGTTAATACTTTTTTCATTTTTTCTTTCTTAGTAATACCACGTTTTTTAGATTAACGAACTGCCGCTATTTTTCCTAATACTTGACAGATTGAAATAATTCAGCCCATTTTAAAAAAGGAAGTGTTAGTCAGCGAGGATCATAAATGCCAAAGAAAAAACGCAAACCTGCGAAAGGTGATGATGATTTTATTAAGATAAGTGGAGGTTATATTAAGTGGCTTTCTAAAAGTTTATCTGCCCGATTCTTTGTAATAGGTGTATTTATAAGTCCTTTAGTTTACCTACTATCAACTGATCTACTTACCTTCTCTTTTGAAGAAAATATCTTGTTAAGTGCCTATTGCTTTTCATGCCTATGTCTCATGTTTAGCATTAAGAAGCTTATAGAAGATCGCCTTGAATTGTGGTGGTATCGGTATAATGATCTTAAACGCTGGGAAGGTTGGACACTTAAGAAGTTCCGATATGTTATTGGCAATTATACTCACGATAGTATTAAGCGAATGGCAAAAACAACAGGTCATTCTAAAGCATCTATTAGACAAATCTTGGTTAAGAACGGTTTATATGAAAGTTATTTGAGCTGTCGGGTTTCTAAAGGTGTATCAGGTTTTTATGAGGCTTCAACGATTGCGAAGAAGACAGGTATTAAAATCCCATGGTCTGAAGACGGTGATGAGGAAGAGGATTTGTTTGAATACCAACGACCTGTTGCTGTGGAATGGCCACTTATTGATGAACTGATAAGAACTAAAAAAGATAGTCGTATTGAATTTCTTGAAACTGCTTTTAACGATAAGCAAAGTCTGGAGGCTGATGAGAACACCAAACACCAGTTTCTGATGCACGTTGCAGCATTTCTAAATAGTGCAGGTGGTCAGGTAGTTATTGGTATCAACGAAGATGGAATAATTACTGGACTAAAAACTGATGGTTATACCGCTGGTTATCTCTACAAAAAGAAATTGAAAATGCTAATTGAGAAAACGCTAGGTGAAGACATTCTTAAATATCTTGATATAAGATGCATTGACGCTCTGTATACGAACAAGAATCATCGGAATAGAAATAAGCAAGTATGTCTGGTGACGTGTTACAAAACTCCAGATACCGTCCACTGTGTACACAGACAATATAATATAAAGAACGGATTGGATGTGCTGGAACCAATCAAATATCTTCGGGTCGGATCAGGAACAAGAATGTCAACAGCGAAGAAGCCTCCGTATTTGAGGGTGATTTAGAATTAGTGCTTATTGTTTGCAGATTGATAGGTCTACTTGTTTGTCGTTTTGGTAGCACTTGGGATAGCCTTTTGATATCGATCCGTCCTTGTCATAAACCTCCCAAAGGCCATCTTCTTTTCCATCCTTGTAGCTTCCTTTTTCCTTCAGCTGACCATTACTCCTATACCACTCCCAAAGACCATCTGATTTTCCGTCTTTTTTGTTTACTTTTTCCGCGAGCTGACCATTCTCGTAATAGAACTCCCAAAGACCATCTTCTTTTCCGTCTTTGAAGTTTACTCTCATTTCTAACTGACCGTTCTCGAAATACCGCTCAAT
>CABYJX010000073.1 GCA_902519405.1 uncultured Gammaproteobacteria bacterium | reverse complement strand
GGATAATATTTCTCATTCCCAGACTGGGGCATCTAGTCAAAGGGTATGGCAACTCGCATGGCCCACTATACTGTCAAACCTACTATACGCCACTGTTGGTTTCGTACATATCAAAATCGCATCCGATTTCGGTACTGCTTCCGTAGCCGCAGTAACAACAGGACATCGTGTATTCTTTTTGATGCAAGCCGTCATGATGGGACTATCCGTGGCAGTGACAGCAATAGTCTCTCAATCATGGGGAGCTCGACATTATGAGACAGCTGCAAGGGATTGCTCGACAGCCATACAAATTTCTATTTTGGTGGGAACACTTTTTTCGCTTCCTGCGATACTTCTCCCGACTGAGATTGCAGGTCTTTTTGGTCTAGATCCATTATCAGGAGCAATCGCAGCCGACTTCATCTATTGGCTGGGGATTTTTGGAGTTCCAAGTGCGATCAGCCTTATTCTTTCAGCGGCAATGAGAGCGACGGGGGATGTGATTACGCCCCTCTTATTCCTTGTAGCAAGCTCTCTAATGAATACCCTATTAGCTATATTTCTGGCTCATGGGATCGGATTTTTTCCGAAACTCGAGGTTGAAGGAATAGCACTTGGAGGTGGATTAGCTTCAACTATCATCATGATTTTTTTTCTGACTTTTTGGTGGCGTGGGCACTTTACCATCAAGGCTGAGAAAACTATAAGAATAGCTTGGTCAAGAATCAAGCAAATTGTAAGGTTAGCCTCGCCAGCTATTTTGGAACAATTTATCATACACTTCTCATTTTTGTGGTTTTTCGCTCTCATTGCACAATTTGGAACAGAGGCCTATGCCGCCTATGGGATAGGAATTAGCATAGTTTCATTTCCTATAGTTATAGGTTTTGGTTTTGGTATTGCTGCTGCGACGTTAGTAGGACAACAACTAGGTGCAGGTAATAACTCTCTGGCAATGAAGGCTGGTTGGCGTTCGATGCGCTTAGCATTGGGAGCCATGACCTTTGGTTCCATTCTTATCGTTTGGCAGGCGCAGAATATGGCGAGTTTCATGGCTGAAGACCAACATGTTATTCATCTGACAAAAGTATTCTTCTACATTATTGCGATTGCAATGCCTTTTATGGCTTGCGAAGTATCTTTAGCTGGCGCTTTAAGGGGGGCTGGAGATACCCAATATCCAATGATAACTACTTTATGTGGTCTTCTAATTGCTAGACTTATTCCGGCCTGGATATTTACTAATATGGGACTTTCGGTATATTGGATTCTACTCGTTATGCTAACGGATTATATGCTCAAAGCTGTTATGGTTATCTATCGCTTCCGTTCGAAAATTTGGATGGAAAAAGTTGTATTGGATAATTTGAACCCAGACTTGAAGGATAGGGAAGTGTAAGAATAGTAAATATAGCTTCGCTCTGAAACAGAAGGTCATAAATTATGAGGCAGTATTTTTGCAAAAGCATGTCGACAAACTACTAAACTATCTTGAGGTGAAACAACTGGGTGATTTTAAATTTGAGGGGACGAGCCCTGCTTTCCCAGAGCGAGTTTTTGGCGGGCAAGTGCTTGCTCAAGCCCTCAATTCAGCTGCAAGATGTGTTGATCCTAAAATTTTTGTGCACTCTATGCATGCGTATTTTCTCCGTCCCGGTGATCCAAAGAAGATCATTACCTTCGAAGTAGATCCTATCAGAGACGGCGCAAGTTTTGTTACTCGACGTGTAGTGGCAGAGCAGAGTGGGCGAGCCATCTTCAACACGTCTATTTCTTTTCAAAAAGAAGAAACTGGACTCAATCATCAGATACCAATGAAATCAACTTCTCCTCCGGAAGGACTCGAGACCGACTTTGAATTCTGGAAAACATTTGCCAAAGATCATCCTAATAAAGCACCACCACCCCAGGCACACGCAATCGAGAGACGTGTGGTGGATCGCAGAGATTATATAAATCCAGAACCTCGTCATCCTAGTCAAAAAATGTGGTTTAAGGTTCTGGGCGAGCTAGGTGATAATCCTCTGCGTCATGCTACTCTATTGGCTTATATATCCGACTATTCACTTCTGAGTGCCGCCCTTCAGCCGCATCCTTACACGAGCTTCAATCCAGAATTACAACTAGCAAGTCTCGACCATTCAATTTGGTTTCATCGACCGTTCCGCGCTGACGAGTATTTACTTTATGATATTGATAGCCCTAATTCGCATGGTTCTAGAGGGTTCAGTCGAGGTTCATTTTATACTAGGGATGGTATTCTGATAGCTTCTACTGCACAGGAATCCCTCATGCGTCTGAGAATCTAAATATAAAATTATCCCTGTCCTTTCAGTTGACTGTTGACTGCATTTGATCGCCTAAGGAGACTAGCTCTAAGGAAGTTCCTTTTGATCTAATATGAGTTATGGAACAATTTTTAGGCCAGAAGTATAGGGTATCATCCAACTTCATAAGTTCACCCAAGATGGCGTTAATAAGCAAAAAATGGGTGAATAGCACCGAGGGTCTTGATAATGATTTTACAAAATGGATCGCCGACGATCTCCAAGCCAGAACAACATCATCCTGATCTTGCCATTTTTGTTTCATAAACCGCTGTAACCATTTTTTCCGATGTATGAGATCGACCGGAGACGGGACCTCTGTTATTGACTCAGAAATATCTACTTTTTGATTAAGCTTGTGAGATAATGGAACAGCTGTTTCGCGAGCACGAGCTAGTGGACTAGATATCAAGTCCACCGATCCAACTGAAAAAGATGTGAAATCGGACACTAAGTTTTGTGCCTCTTCAAAACCTCGTGAACTCAAGCCTGGATCCGAGTGTTCCTCCCAAGTTGCCGCAGCGGTCCCGTGACGAACTAAAAATATATCCATCGCCTAACGATAAGTAACCAAATTTTCCTGATTCGTGCGGCCTAGGACCTGTAGAAAGGATCGATCATTAAAATAGGAAAGCGAAATTCGATCTTGATTGTAAAATAATTGGGTCACTGCGCAGTTAAACATTGGTTCATAAAAGGGGTATGTTTGCTTACCTGATAACCCTAAAACTTGCGCAACTATCGTAGCGATAGTACCACCCGAGGTAAAAATAGCTACAGTCTTGCCTGAACCTTGACTTTTCATGACATCGGATAGCGCTTCTTCTACGTCCCTAGAATAGTCATGCCAACTCTGGATTTCAGCATTTTCGCAGTCATGGGAGACCCAGTAGTTAAATACCGCATCAATTGCCTTTTGGTAGTCCTTGCTAGAAACAATTCCCCGGTCCACTAAGCTTGCGATATCAGGTCTAATCTTTATTATTT
>CABYJX010000072.1 GCA_902519405.1 uncultured Gammaproteobacteria bacterium | reverse complement strand
CTACACTTGTCATCATGGGAAGATATAGAGCACCGAGAAAACCTGGTTCCGCATACATCACCCCTGAGGGTGAGCGAGCGTTACGTGATGAGTTGCAACTACTATGGAAGGTAGAACGACCACAAATTACCGACACTGTACGAGAGGCGGCAAAAAACGGTGATCGCTCTGAAAATGGTGATTACATCTACGGCAAACGCCGACTTAGGGAAATCGATAGTAGAGTTCGATACCTCACGAAACGCCTGAAGGATCTCACGATAGTCGATGAACAGCCCGATGACATTGGTCGCGTTTTTTTTGGAGCTAAGGTAACCGTCAAAGACAAGAAAGGTAAAAAGCTATCTTGGCATATTGTGGGTCCGGATGAATTTGACCTGTCTAAGGGAAAAGTCAGTATCGATTCCCCTTTGGCGCGAGCATTGATAGGTAAATCTGTTGGAGATGTCACTGATGTAAAGACTCCCGATGGAATCCAAACCTATATCGTTAAAGAAGTCTTCTACGTTAGAAGTGAAGACTAGTATCCAAAGTCAAACGGTGCCCTGACTTGGAGATTACCGAACCCATTCCTCTGACCAATCTACTGATCGCTTTCTCACCAGTGGCGATATTGATCACTGTATTACACGTATGGGGACTTAACGCGCGCCAGGTCATCTACGCCAATATCAGAATGCTTTTGCAATTGCTCATCGTAGGCTACGTACTGACTTTTATCTTTGAGACCGACAAGCTCTCGATCGTCTTACTCGTGATTATTTTTATGGTAGGAGTATCGTCGTGGATTGCCATGCGTCCGCTGCCTGATCGAGGCATCAAGGTCCTATTTATTATAATGATCGCATTAGGAGTAAGCGGGTTAGCTGTATTAATTCTGGTCACACAAGTGGTTCTCAATCTTTCCAAAGGTTACGAACCAAGTATTGTGATCCCTATTGCGGGTATGATATTTGCCAATAGTATGAACACGATCAGCCTTGTGGGAGAGCGGCTGCACAGCGAGATGAAGCAGGATCCAAATTTCATACGCGCAAGATCTATATCGCTTGAAACTGCAATGATTCCACAAATCAATGCGCTTTTAGCAGTTGGTTTGGTTTCCCTGCCAGGAATGATGACCGGTCAAATTCTTGCAGGTGTTGAGCCGATAATTGCCGCGGGCTATCAAATTGTCGTAATGTGTATGATCTTTAGCAGTGCTGGCCTGTCGGCTGCAATCTACTTGGCAATGAAAAAGCCCCAGAACAAATTTATTAGCTAGTGTGTTTACCAGCATCCCAGCCCACAGTCGATAAAAGTGTCTTGGCGCGTTTTGCGGCAAACTCTTCCAGCTCCGTGGCCATTGTGTCGTTCCAACGATTGAGATATCCAAATAGAGATATCGTGCCAACTATCTCTACCACCTGGTCATCGTCAAAATATTTTCCTAGCTCTGCAAAATGGTTTTCGTTAGCCTGATTGGGAACCAAAGACGCGTGATATGCCAAAGTCAGCGCTGCTTTTTCCGCCGAAGAAAAAAGGTCACTCGACTCCCATTCCCAAACCGCCACTATTTTCTCCGCCGACGCTTTATAAATGGCTGACAAATTACTCATATGTGCCTGACAATAACGACAGCCAGTCGCCTGTGAAGATATTAAACTAACCAGCATTTTGGTCTCTTCAGGAACCGTACCCTCGTAGAGAACGGCTTTATTGAGCGCCATAAACGCTTCGGCAATTCCGGGTCTGCGTTGCATAGTGAGAATAGAGTTGGGTATAAAGCCACGAGTCGCCTCGTAGTGATCAAATATCTCGGCAAACTCTGAATGGACATCTCTGGGTAAAGGTTCTATGCGGGCCATAAATAACACTCATCGTATAGGGCCCCATAGAATAGCAAAGTATTTGGAATCTTCTTAATAATCTGCTGGATTCATCAAGGATAAAGGAGAAAAGTCTCCATCTCACCCTTACCTTTGATATCGATGACTCCTCTACTTTCTGTTTGAAACTTTGGTGCCAACCTCTCCGCCGTCTGAGCAGTGATATGGATTACATTAGGAATCCCGTGAGATTCCATACGCGCAGCGGTATTTACAGCATCGCCCCAAAGATCATAAATAAATTTACGCTTCCCAATGACGCCCGCCACGAGAGGACCAGAGTGTATACCGATACGGATAGAGGGTTTTTGCCCTGCAACATCCGGATATTCATTCACATAGCGGATCATTCTCAATCCCATTTCTGCAATCTTATTTGCATGATCTGGATCAGGAGTTGGAACACCGCATGCAACCATGTAACTATCGCCAATAGTTTTAATCTTCTCCAAACCTATTTCATCACTAAAATCATCGAAAGTTGTAAAGATCTCATTGAGCATAGTGACAAGCGACTTAGGGTCTAATTTTTGTGACATCGGTGTTTCATGTCGACAGATAATTAGCTTAGCGAATCGGGAATATCGAATTCAGCGAGTTGAAGGTGTTCCGCGGGAAACGGTGACTCCTTCTAAGGAACATCTGGCACGAATAGCTAGGGAAAGAAAATTAGTTCGTGCCGCTAAAGGACGAATCATCATGCGACCAGATATTCTTCTGTCGGTTATCAAAGGGTTTCGGTGGCCTGTGGTAGGACCCATTTCTGGAGTCTATGGTAGTCAGCGCTATTACAATGGTGTTCCGGGCAGTCCTCACTACGGGATAGACATCGCGCTTCCGACAGGCACCCCGGTTCATGCTCCCGCACCAGGTATAGTCACCCTTGCCGAGGACGACCTGTTTTATTCGGGGGGGACGATCATTCTAGACCATGGTTATCGATTATCGTCCTCATTTTTGCATCTGAGTCGAATAGCTGTCTCTGTTGGTGAAGAGATCTCGCAGGGTGATGTGCTGGGAGAAATTGGTTCTTCCGGGCGTGCAACTGGGGCTCACCTGGATTGGAGGATGAGTTGGCGTAATGAACGAGTGGACCCACAGTTGTTGGTTCCCCCGATGCCCGAAACCTAAAAAGAACGTATACTGTTACGTAAATTTAAGAGGTGTCCCAAAACCATGATCGACAAAAAGCTATTGAGTATTTTGGTTTGCCCGGTAACCAAGGTGCCGGTCAAATACGATGCTGAAAAAGAAGAATTGGTTTGTAAGGAGAGTGGCCTCGCTTATCCGATACGAGATGGAATTCCAGTAATGCTTGAGAGCGAAGCGAGGCTTCTTACCTCCGATGAGAAATTGGGTTAGATAAAGATGGCAGACACAATATTTGGGAAGATTATCCGCGGTGAAATTCCGACTGACATCATCTACGAGGATGAGCACTGCATCGCGATCAA
>CABYJX010000071.1 GCA_902519405.1 uncultured Gammaproteobacteria bacterium | reverse complement strand
GCCAAAAAAACAAAGAGCCGTACTGTAAGGATGACCCCAAGCCTTGTATGGTCGGCCAACATGCGGTTCACTTTTTCGAAGGATCATTACCCCAACAATTAGTGCCAAGTAGATGGGTATATAGAAGAAAACAGATAACAAAAGAAGGAATTCAAAACCACCAATAAAGATAAGGCTTATTGCGACTAGCCAAGTCATCACAACGGCATATACCGGGCTACCATTTTCCCCTATTTCTGCGGCTTTTTCGGTTGCGAGACCATCCTGTGCCAAGGCATAAAGTATCCTTGCTCCACTCATATATTCCAGATTTTGATGTCCCAACAAAATTAAGATAGCGGCAATTATTACGAGAGTTTCAGCTATCGGAAGATCTGCTAATTCGAAAGCAGTTGCTATTGCTAGGTTACTTCCAGCAATAGCACTTAAGCCAGGTCCCATTACCAGGGCTAGGTTCAAAAGCCAATATAGGCTAATTACAATGACCATACCTTTAATAGAAGCAATTGCTGGGCTACTAGGTTTGCCCTTGATCTCCTCGCCAAAGTAAGAACCATAGAGCCAACCATCATAGGTGAAAATAATAGTGGCAATCACAAGGCCCCAATTACCTACATTGTTTTCAGATATTTGTAATTCAGCAGATTTTAAGTTGGATGAATCAATAAAAAATAGTATTAACGTCATAAATACGATAATTATACTGATTGTAGCCGTAGTGAGTTCTTGAACTTTAGCCCCTAAGGTGACACCGCGAAGTTGGATGAGTGCAAAAGAAGATGTAACAATGATTGCGAGCGAGGTAGAGTAATACTCTAATTTGGGAAAAAGAATGGATGCAAATTCGATAATGACGACTGCCTTTAAGGCGAGGTCTGCCGAGAAGCTCAGCCAGTCAACCCAACCGATAACAAATCCGGAGTAGTCTCCGTACGCTCGACGAACCAGTGCATAGGTTCCTCCCGATCTTTCGGTCATACTAAATAGTTCCGCCGTGACCGAGGTAGTGAGAAGAACGAATATTCCCCCCAAAAACCAGAGTAAGAGGTAGATTTTCGGTTCCAATATGGTCTGCGCTATTTCTCCTGGACCGCGCAAGATACCCAGACCAATCACGCCGCCTACAGTCACTGCAAGTACAAATCTACTAGGTAGCGTTTTGTATAGCCTTGTTTTCATCGGGTAGTGCACGTTCTATTTAGATAAAAAATATGAAGCTCCCCTGTTATATTTTTACCCAAAAAGCTACTAGGATATTTCGTGTAAGCCCTAGGGATTGTTATTATTATGGGGATAGCATTTTTAGAAATATAAGCAGCGACACAATCATAATCGTTAGTCTACCCTTTCCTGAAGTGCTCATCGTTTCGCCATTCCCACAACATATGACTTCTCATAAAAGTAGTATACAGAGTACTAGAAATTACGTTTTAATCTGGATCGAGGTCGGATGTATGCGATAGAAGCGACAATAGCTAGATTTTCGATGCTTTCAGTTTTCCCAGCAAAGATACTAAACCTAATATAATATGAGACCTCATAAAAAGACTTTAACTAGCCAATTAACTTTTAAATTATCATCTTAAAATGCGCTGACCTTCTCCCGTAGCAGATATTGTTTTTATAAGTCATCTTGTATTTTTGAAAAAAATTATTTTAACTAGTGTAGAAAATGGATTGGTAGAAAATGGATTGGTAGAAAATGGAAATGACACGGACTTCTGCTTATAGCCATTTTGTTATACACCATCCATGGATGGTCGCATTTTTAGCTATAGGCGTCTCGGTTTTTCTATTATCAGGACTACGCAACCTTGGGTTTACCAATGAATATCGGTATTTCTTTACTGAGGAGAATCCCTATCTAAAAGCATTTGAGGAGCTGGAGCGAACCTACTCGAGCCCTGACAACGTTATGTTAGTTGTCCAATCGACTCAAGAGAAAGCAACGTCGCCTAGCATGTTAAAGCTCATCGATGAAATTACCAAAGCCAGTTGGCAGGTGCCCTATTCAACGCGAGTAGATTCTCTGACTAATTTCCAAAATACGCGAGCTTTTGGCGATGATCTTGTGGTTAGTGATCTGGTGTCTTCTTCAGACTCATTAGACTCGGAGATTTCCTTGGACATTGAAAGGATAGCGCTCTCCGAACCTTTACTAAAAAATCGACTCCTGTCTTCGGACGCTCGCACTACAGCGATTAATATTCATCTCAGACCGCCACCTGATGATGTTAATGCGAATTTGAGTATTGTTTCAGCGGTTAGAGCTATTCAGGACCGAGTAGAGATAGAGCATCCAGATGTTCGAGTGGAGCTAACTGGTATGGCGATGTTGGCGAACGCTTTTTTCGAAGCTGGCCAACAAGATATTAGGACTTTGACACCTGTTATGTTTCTTATTATTGGCGGCGTATTGCTCTTGGTGACAATGCAACTTTTTGCGACACTTGGGACCTTGTTGGTTGTCGGAATTTCCGCAGTTTCTGCGCTGGGACTTGCGGGCTGGATTGGTATCCCAATGAGCCCGCCATCTTCTGGTGCGCCGGTGATAATTTTAACCGTTGCAGTTGCGGATTGTGTCCACATTTTGGTATCTGCCATGGTTGCGCAATCAAAGGGGCTTAGAAAAAGAGATGCCCTTGTAGAAAGTTTAAAAATAAATACACAGCCTATTTTTCTGACATCAGTTACCACGGCCATAGGACTAGCTAGTTTAAATTTTTCTGACGCTCCACCTTATAGAGATCTCGGGACATTGGCCGCCTCAGGTACATTGGTAGCATGGTTTCTGTCTATGACGCTATTTCCTGCACTGCTGTCCATTATTCCTTTAAAGCCCAACCAACTATTTGCCAAGCAAGGATCTGCTATGGAGTGGTTAGCAGAAAATGTGATTCGATATCGCAAAGTTTTGTTACCTTTAATGCTTCTCATTATTGTGAGTACTGCAGCGATGATTCCGAGATTGGTTTTTAACGATCGATTTGTAGAATATTTTGATGAAGAAGTTGATTTTCGCATAGCCTCACAATTTACAGTGGATAACTTAACCGGAGTTTATTTACTAAATTTTTCGATCAAGAGCGACGAAACTGGTGGAATTTCAGATCCAGACTATCTTACTTACCTTGATAAATTTAGTAGTTGGCTTCGTCAGCAACCAGAAGTGCTTCACGTCGCTTCTTATACCGATGTTATCAAACGAATTAATCGGAGTATGAATGGTGACGATCAGCAATTTTATCGTATTCCAGACAGTAGGGATTTGGCAGCACAATATTTATTGCTCTATGAAATGTCGCTGCCTTATGGCCTTGATTTAAATGATCAAATTAACATTGATAAGTCGGCTACCCGATTGGTAGTTGCTTTAGAAAATATCGGAACTCAAGAAATGAAGGCACTCCGATCTAGGACATCGAACTGGATGCAGAGCAATGGTCCTGCCTACAGAGTTGCCGAGCCTTCTGGACAGGCAGTGATGTTTACTTATATCGGTGAGCGAAATTTTCAGGCGATGATGAAAGGAACTTTATACGCGTTTCTGCTAATTTCTCTTTGTCTTTTTATAACCTTAAGAAGTCTCCGTTTAGGAATCATCAGTCTTATTCCCAACATGACGCCACCTATTGTTGCAATA
>CABYJX010000070.1 GCA_902519405.1 uncultured Gammaproteobacteria bacterium | reverse complement strand
AATATAATTCTCGATCTCCACATCAAAATAGTCAATGCTTACAGAAAGACCATCCAGAAACTCTGGCGTCCATACCATTCCCATACTCAGCGTGGTGGAATCCTCGGGGTCGAGGTCCCGTTTACCACCGAGGTCCATTCCAATTCCCGAATATTGATAATAGTTAATGTCATAGAGATTTTGTTCTGGCAAGCCAGTCGCGATACAGGTTTCTGCCAGTTCCGGGCTAGCCTCCAGCAAACTGAAAGACTCAATCGTAGAATCGAATGCTATTGCACCCGCCCACTTGAGTGGATTATTGTCTAAGCACGGATCCCATACACCTGCCCATTCTTGAGACCTTTTTTGATAAAGTTCAGTAATAGAAGGAGCTCGCATGGCTCTGTTGTAGGATCCCCTTACTTGGAAATCGATAGTCGGATAATAGGAAAAGGCTACTTTGTAGGTATTTGACCAGCCGGTCTGTTGATCATCTGCCCCCCTAAATCCCAGCTCTAGCTCAAGGAAATCAATACCTGGCCGGCCACTGACCAAAGGTATAAGGGCCTCAGCAAAAATAGATTTCCTTTTTATACCCGCCTCTAAACTAAAAGGCTTAGTTTCTGCGTAGCCCTCATACATTTGTGTCTCTATAAACCTTGGGGTCTTTATTTTCGAATCAATCTGGAGATATTCGAACCCAAAAACTAGACCAATAGGCCCCGGATCACCCGGAATACTAAACCAATCAGCAGTATTTCCTGACAAAGTTCCCATGACCACGATCTGCTCGGTTTTGGTACTAGAAAGCCCGGCACCTTCTGGATAGCGAATAAAATCGTAAGCTTCCGCGCCTATGTCGTTACCCCAGACATTGAGCGGGACACAATTATCCGATGGGTCCATGCATTCACCGTTAGCATTTACGAGTAGAGCTTGTTGGATGCGATCAGGGTTCAGCAGCGGATTGGCGTCAATAAAGCTATCAACCTTTCCCACCTGGCCAAAAATCTCATAGCCCCAAGAATCTGATAGATCACCTTTCGCACCAAGCTCGATTTGAGTTGACTCAAATTCTCGGTCAATGGAGGTCGATCCTAACTCCTGAAAGCTACGAAAAATCCATGGAATGTCTACACTTTCCACGATCCCATTTGCATTTTCATCGACCCATGGGGAATTGCACCAACCACACTGAATGTATCCCTCGGAAACAATCTGCTTTGTCTGCTCACTCCAGTAGGGATTCTCCTCAACTAGAACAGTATATGACCTCGACGTGGGCCAACCAAGCCATGGAGGTTCATTGGTAGTAGGAACCTCACTCTTCGAGTAGTAGGCATCTGCGTATACCTCAATACCTGAAAACTCAAAGGAGAAATTTCCTTTAAGAGATATTCGTTCTTGCGGTAACTGCAAGTAGAATCCTTCATTAGGATTTTTTCGTTTATCAAGTTGCGTCTCCGCCATAGAAAGATCGCTACCGGCGTCATCAAATATTGATTGAGTAGAGTAACCAGGTATGACAATGTTGCTAGTCGGAAATATCCAATAATAGGGATCCCCCTCCACTAATATCAAATTTCCATTGGCATCCTGCCCATCCCGAATGATGCCATTGGATATGTCTCTGTCTGTCCAAAATACGGGGTCACGCTCTAGGTAATCAGCGTGGATCATATATCGACCTTTTCCTCCTGCGAAACTTCCGCCATTGGTAACGTTTAGATTGTGGATTTCTGCATCACCCTTTTCACTAGATTCGCTACCGATGTTGAAATCCCAACCCTCAAAGTCATCACGTAAAATAAAATTAACTACACCAGCGAGGGCATCCGAGCCGTATGCAGCGGACGCTCCTCCTGTTAGGACTTCCACACGATCAATCAATCCTACCGGCACAAAGTTAAGATCAACGGTCCCTCCATCAGGGAATGTAGGAACAAATCTCCGTCCATTCAGTAAGACTAAACTCCTATTCTCGCCTAACCCTCTCAAATTGACTGTCGCGATACCAGATCCCCAAGTTGACGATCGGTCGGCCCCACCGACAACCTGGGGCATCGAATTAACCAAAGCCTCTACATTTGTGGTGTTGGACATTTCGAACTGTGTAGAAGAAATGGTGGCAATAGGGGCTTTGGATACAAAATCTCCCTTGGGTAACAACGATCCTGTAACAAACACCTCCTCAACAACCAGCCTCTCTGAATCAGAATTCAGATTTGCCTCCGAAGAGTCCTGCTCCTGCGCAAGTAGTGATGGGGAATTTAATAAAGAGAGAATGATTATTCTTTGTAATTTGGAAGTGGTTCTCGGTATCAACTCACTTAGCCCTCAAAAAGTAATGAACGTACATGAGAAATATCGGACAGGAGAAGTTTATATGCGGTTCAAAACGATGAGATTCCTGTCGATCCTATTTTTAAAATCTAATAGTAATGGGTACAAGCAAGTAAGAGTACCAATGCTGAACTTTACAGCAGTCATTCAGATACGTGGTGCAACTATTTTAAAGTCACCTGCAAGAAAAATGCAGCAGTAACAAAGGATGATTAAAGCCAGATCAAATCCGTTCCAGAACTACGGCGATCCCCTGACCCACCCCGATACACATAGTGCAAAGGGCGTAACGAGCATCGTCATGATTGAACTGCCTGCCAGCGGTCATGATAAGACGAGAGCCACTCATCCCAAGAGGATGACCGAGGGCGATCGCACCACCATTTGGATTGACTCGATCATCATCATCTGAAACGCCCAACTCGCGCAGCACTGCCACTCCCTGACTGGCAAATGCCTCATTAAGTTCTATGATACCGACGTCTGAGATATCTATACCGGCTAGCCCGAGTGCCTTTTTTGAGGCCGGTGCAGGACCAATACCCATTATCCTAGGTGATACACCGGCAGTTGCCATTGATACAATTCGTGCGACCGCTTTCAAATCATGTTGCTTAATGGCTGACTCACTGGCAATAAGC
This sequence comes from uncultured Gammaproteobacteria bacterium, assembly GCA_902519405.1. Taxonomy (GTDB): domain Bacteria; phylum Pseudomonadota; class Gammaproteobacteria; order Pseudomonadales; family Halieaceae; genus CABYJX01. Next base: position 1,160 of record CABYJX010000070.1, on the reverse strand, counting down.
ATCGCCGCAGCACCATCATTAATACCCGCCGCATTCCCGGCCGTCACTGTACCCCCATCTCGAAATGGAGTAGGTAAACCTTGCAATGCCGACAACGATGTATCGGGGCGTGGATGCTCATCTTCTTCTACCAGCGTTATCTCTCCTTTTCGACCAGCCACCGGTATAGCAATAATTTCCTCGGTCAGGCGTCCTGACTCCATAGCTTCACCCGCTTTTTGCTGGGATCTCAGCGAAAACAGATCCTGATCTTCACGATTAATATTAAAGTCGTCAGCCACGTTTTCTGCAGTCTCAGGCATAGACTCAGTACCATATAAAGTATGCATCTTTTTATTTATAAAGCGCCAACCGATGGTGGTATCGTAGAGCTCCGTCTGTCTTGAGAAAGCAGCCCCCGCCTTTGGCATTACAAAAGGCGCCCGTGACATGGACTCGACGCCTCCGGCGATAGCAAGATCTATCTCCCCTGAACGAATTGCCCGAGCAGCAGTGCCCACCGCATCCATTCCGGATCCGCAGAGCCGGTTTAACGTCATACCTGGAACGCTCTCAGGAAGACCTGCCAATAAAGCAGCCATGCGAGCAACATTTCTATTGTCCTCGCCTGATTGATTCGCACAGCCAAATATCACCTCGTCTATCGCAATTGGATCCAAACTCGGATTCCGCGCCATCAGCGCTGCGATCGGATAAGCTGCAAGATCATCTGTCCTGACACGGGATAGGGCTCCCCCGAACCGACCGATCGGTGTCCTCGCACTATCGCAAATAAAAGCGTCAGCCATTTCTTCTTCCCTCACTTAATTATAATTTCGATAATACACGCCAAAATAGCTCAACGACTAAAAAAAGAACACCGTGAAAAGCGCAGAACAACTGGGTTTTTTTATTTCCGATATACTATACTGTTCGATAACTTCTGATGCAATCTGAGGGTATTTGTGGCTGATTTTTGAGTCTCTCAGTGGAAAAATGAGGTAAAATCTTCATTAATACGCAATCAATTGCGGAGTTATCCGCACCGTAATGACTCGCCAACAAAATATTAATTCTCCGGCGACAATTATCGCTGCGATATTATTTACCGTGGTGGGTGCAAGTGTATTTCTCATCCTGCCTATACTGATAGGCGCGGCTGCCGAGGACTTTCAACTTAA
>CABYJX010000069.1 GCA_902519405.1 uncultured Gammaproteobacteria bacterium | reverse complement strand
AAATCGGGATATGAAAGTCACAGATACGTATTCGACATTAGTAAATCTGAAGAACTAGATTATGTTGAAATGTTGATCAAGCAGAGGTACAAAAGAATTTGATCCTAAACTAATCTCTATTGGTAAAAACCCACATCAAAACACATCAAAATACACCTATAAAGTTATCCACAGAATATCCTCAGCCTGTACATTTTGATAATTAAATCGACTGATGTAACTTGATGCTATGGCAAATACAGCTACAAAAATTGATTGGGATTGTGCAGCTACTAAAAAGCATATCAAGGAAGCTAAAGCTGTCGGTTTGACTTTAATTGGTGTGGGATCTTCTCGTCATCATAGAACTTATCAATTTCTCGAATGTGGTCATTCTCAAGAAATTGCGTTAGCACATGTACGTGATGAAAGATTCATCTGCAATACCTGTGAAGAAACGTCACTGGATCACCCTAGCAATGTTTATCTTCTTAAGATAAAGACGGCTGAATTAACTTGGCTAAAAGTAGGCTATGCAAAAAATGTTGTGTCCAGAGTACGAGGCTATACACTCGTCAAAGAAGCCTCATACAGAACCATCAAAACTATTAAATTTACGCAAGGGAGAGATGCGAGAGATTTTGAGAATATGGTTCACAATAAATACAGGAAAAAGAAATTACTCCGCCAGAGAATGAGGAAATACCACTTACGAGAGGGTTATAATGAATGTTATCCAATGAGGATGTTAGACACACTAATGCAGGAACTAGAGGCTAAAGAAAAAGAATTAAAACGATAGACTAGCGAGTAAGGCTAACGAAAGATCCTTTTTGGCGCAAATCACTTGTTATTGAAAAACGATTGAAAGTAATTAATATATACGTGTTGTTTGAATAAAACACAGGGCATTTGATATCCAGCTTGTGCGCCCGCATTTCGCAAAGCACTAAAGAGGAGCCTGCATGAAACACTTCAGTAATAGATATAGCCTAGATACTAACGGTGTCGAGCGTAAGATTTGGACGCAAATACCTTCCAAGAAGGATTTTATTTCGGGAAAAGAGAGTTATAACTTCACTTCCTGTTATCCGAGGCATGCTTATAGATTCAATATACGACCTCACGGTATCACTGTGACTGGTCGTAGTGCAGGCGGAGGACACAAGACTCTTTGCAGTGGCAGGTGGCATGAAGCTCTTTATCTATTATCGAGAGAAATAGATACCGCGGCACTTTTTGAAATGAGAGGACTTGGTTTGAAGAGCCTAGTAGAGATGATTCGTAGTAGGAGGCATGGACTCCTCTAACGAAGATATCGTTAAGTCAGCTATCTAATAAACCACTCTAGTCACTATAGAAGTAATCGCTGTCTGGGGTGGTAGGTCACAGGTGATGGTGTAGTTGGTGAGGTTGTTAGAAGGTCGCCAGTTGTTCCAATTTATTGTTCCTGTTCCATCACCACTTAGTGTCGCTTGACTGCCCAATGAGCTATTTAAAGCCTCACCGATATACTCATGGAGTTCACAACTTAAGATATGTGAACTTGAATCAGAGTTCGATGCCTTCAGTGTAAAGCTCAACTTCTGGTTTGTACTCGTACCGTAGTTAATCGGGCAGGTGATACTGATATTGGAGTCGGTTTTTGTATTCGTTAAACCAGATTCTCGAGATTGGAGTTGAATACTTGTTGCAGGATTAGATGCTTTACAGTTAGTGGCAGGAGAAATTCTTTTATCTCCCGCTATGAAAGAAGCTGAAGCAATCGCCTCATCCTTGGAATTACATCCAGCACCGTTATAACGAATGGTAATATCTCCTCCTACAGAATCGGACGACGCGCCTAATCCTCCGAGTAGTGAAGCGAGGGAACTGCAATCTAAAGTATCGTTCTCACCTTGCTGAGAGTAGACATCGGTGTAACCTTTCCAGCCAGAGCGGAGTCGATTAATGGCAAATCGAGACGCATCTTTATTAAGCGAAACACCATCTAAAGTGGTTCCATTCATACACTGTGAGCAAGCTAAGTTGTCTACTGAATCGCGCTCTAGCCAGTTGTTTCCAGACCAATCATAGATAGGTGGCTTGTGTTGGAAATCAAATGTTGAATCCTCCGCAATCTCCCCCAAGCGGACGATGAAAGAATCACCATCTCCACTGATTGAAAATTGGTCATCTCTAAACCCGACTGTGCGATATCTAATAAGCTCGGCTCCTCTAAGTACCCATTGATTTCCATTCCAGTCATATATTTTTACACGCCCTCTTTCTTCCCTCGGTATATCAAGGTCTGTCCCTCCTGGGTCAATTCCGCCTGCTATACCAAGAGTATCTCCAGCTTTATCTAAATCGATTGCTTGCCCAAGCTGTTCATACCATGTAGTACCTTGAATTGGATTACCAAGTCTTGCCCATTCAGTCCCCGTCCATTCAAATATGTCGACACGACCCTCTCCTGTATCAAAATGCTTTGAACCTGGGCTTCCAATTGCTACTCGAGAGCCGCTCTCATTCAAACTAACTGATGACCCAGTATAAAGTCGACTAGCTCCTTCAAAAGTTTCTCCCTTTTGTTCCCAACTACTTCCACTCCACTCGTAAACATAGACTTTACCTTCTCCTGTACCATAGCCACCCTCGTCACCTTGGCGACCGATAGCAATAACTTTACCGTCGTCGCTGATGGCGTTAGAAATCCAACCTTCGCTAGGCTCAAATGATATATCCCCTCCAAGACGATTCAATGTCATGCCCTCCACGCGATAAGCACGGACAACACCTACCCCAGTTGCTACTATCGTACTGCCATCACCACTAAGGGCTATACCAAGGGGGAATGAATTTCTTTCCTCATCGCTTTCGGTGTCACCTACTGCCTCCCATTGTGAATTCCGCCATCTAAATATGGCTACATAATGTGGTCCTCCGTTAGCATCCTTATGAGCTATTGCGATGGTCCCACCATCATCACTTAAGGACACTACGCCGCCCCACGGAATTGCATCCCCGAGCTGTACTATTGGGGTATTAGATTGCATTGTGAAATGGCCACCTATTTGAGTGACGTTAGATAAGCCATGTACATCGACTAAGTTTTCATTGAATTCGATGGTCAGCGAGCCGTTAACATTTCTTAGTGTCTTTAAGGCATCTAAATTTGTTACTGAAGTTCCTCTTACCAACAGATTACCGCCGATGGATTTAATAGTGCTGACTCCAGTTAAGTCGTCTATCTGCATTTCATTTGAAGGGACAATGGTGAGGTCACCCGTGACCGTATCACATGTTCCATAGGTAGCCTGAAAACCATCTACGTCTTCTTGTGTACCCAGCGAGATGTTTTCTTCACTACAATCCGCTGCCATCCCCTGTTGGGATAAGACAAGCAATAGAAATGTAAAAAGGATTCTCATGTATACAGGGTAGCTAATATAGACTCAGGTATAAACGATAGATGTTTCTAAGATTTGATCAGTAAACCGCTCTAGTCTCTATAGAAGCAAGCCTTCTAACAGGACTCAAAACGAGGTACCTTTATAGTTTACCAATAGAGATGTTTAAAATCTTACCAACTAATAGGCAAATAGGTTTAAAGGAAAGATGGTCGACATAGCGAGATTTAAAGAGGTTTTTCGGGAATCACGAAATTAGGAGGTGTATAGCATGAATTATTTGAGTGGATTAGTTTTCAGTTTTTTAGTCGTGTTATCGATACTTACTACAAATCATGTCACAGCTCAAAATAATCCATCAAAAGGTCGATTGGATAAAATCGCGACTATGAGATGTGCTGAAATTGAAGCGACCAGAAAAATGGACGCAGCTATTCGCATTAGAATAGTAAATGACTATAGGCTTCATGCCGATTTAGATGCATATGTTGAAGGTGATGAAAATCTCACGTATCTAACGCGCCTTGGATTATGTGAGGCACTGTTGAAAAATGACCCTTTACTGCCTGAAAAAAGACGTGAGAGAGAAAAGATTAAACTCGCAATGGATGAGGCGAATAGAAAGGATAGAGCAGAACGACAAAGACAAAAAGATATTGAAAACGGAATTCGTATTTCTGAGCAACTGGAGAGTACGGTAAATGGCTGCAATCTATCCTATCGCGATTATGCTATAAAATTAAGAAATAGCGGGGTGA
>CABYJX010000068.1 GCA_902519405.1 uncultured Gammaproteobacteria bacterium | reverse complement strand
ATCGAGTCTGCGAGATACTGCTGATACAGCCTACAATGATAGCAAGAAGCTCATCGATAAATGGCATAACAAAGACCGACTTCGATATGCCGTTACTCCGCGTTTTGCGGTTACCTCAACACCTGCGCAATTGGCCATGGCGAGGAAGTTGATGTATGAATACCCTGACATTTATCTGCAGACGCACTTGTCTGAAAATCATGAAGAGATCTCGCTTGTATTGGACCTCTTTCCAGAATGTAAAAATTACCTCGATGTATACGATAGGTATGACCTGTTAGGCGAAAGAAGCATTTTTGCCCATTGCATCCATCTTGGTGTAGACGAATGGAGTAGACTATCAAAAACCAACTCTAACTTGGCTTTTTGTCCGAGTTCTAATTTATTCTTGGGCAGTGGTCTCTTTTCGTTGGAAAAAGCAGATGAGCACAATCTCACGGTAGGGATCGGCACTGATGTTGGAGGCGGTAACAATTTCTCTGTTCTCCAAACATTGGGAGATGCGTATAAAGTCATTCAACTAAAAAAGGAAAAAATGTCACCCATGAGAGGTCTTTATTTAGCGACTTTGGGTGGAGCAAGGAGTTTGGGTTTATCTAATAAAATCGGTAATTTTGAGTCCGGAAAGGAAGCTGACTTCGTATGTTTGGATAGTGCCGCTACACCGCTACTTGAGATGCGAATCGGTAATTGTTCAGATTTATCAGAAGAGATCTTCGCGCTAAGCATGTTAGGTGATGATAGGGTAATCAAGGAAACCTGGATCGCCGGCGCAAAAGCTTATGAAAGAGATTGATTTACCTAGCGCATAAGGAGAAAGAGGGTTACCAATTATGGAAAATTATATTGTCGAGTGGTTAAGTTTAATTTTCCGCTGGTTACATGTCATAACCGGGATCGCATGGATAGGTGCTTCCTTTTATTTCATTTGGTTGGATAATCAACTAGAGATGCCACCCGAATGGAAGCGCACGCAGGGTATTAAAGGTGAACTTTGGGCCATTCATGGGGGAGGTATTTATGAGGTTTCCAAATATGCACTTGCTCCAGCAAAAATGCCAGAGACACTGCACTGGTTCAAGTGGGAGGCATACGCGACCTGGCTCACCGGCATGGTCCTTCTCACAGTCATTTATTATTTTGGTGCTGAATCTTATTTAATAGATCCAGATATCGCGTCACTCGAAAAATCCCAAGCCATCCTTCTAGGACTTTCCTCTATATTTGGCTCCTACATTATTTACGAATTTTTATGTCGTGGTCTAGCTGGTAAAGATAGTAGATACCTTGCCATTATTCTAATTATGGTTGGTGCAGTGATCGCATTCACATTGACTCAACTATTCAGTGGCAGAGGTGCTTATATTCATTTTGGTGCAATTATTGGAACTCTGATGGTTGGTAATGTCTTCAGAGTAATCATGCCTTCCCAACGAGCGCTGCTGAACGCAATTGAAAAGCAAGAGACTTTAGATCCAAAATGGGGTCAAAGAGCTAAGCTGCATTCAACACATAATACCTACCTAACTCTTCCAATTATTTTCATAATGATAAGTACTCATTATCCTATGACTTATAGCCATTCATATAACTGGATGATCCTAATAGCTGTTATTGCTATCACAGCGTCAGCGAGACATTTCTTTGTTTTACGACATAAGAAAATCTTCAAGCCAATAATTCTACTTGGAGCATTGAGCTGCACCGTAATATTGGCAATATTAATAAATCCGATCAGTCCGAGCAGGATGGTTGATTCTCCAACTACTGATCCAAATACCCTCGCACTAAACGTTCGTGATATAGTCGAAAGGCGCTGTAGTTCTTGTCATTCCTCAAATCCAACTGACGATGTATTTACAGTAGCGGCAGCTGGCCTAAAGCTAGATACGATGACTGAAGTGCGACAGTGGGCTTCTAGAATAAAGATCAGAACAGTTGATAGCAAAGATATGCCTTTCATGAATAAGACCGGCATGTTACCTGAGGAGCGTGAAATACTTGGGCAGTGGATTTTAGTTGGTGCGCCATTACCAAATTAGGTTTATGAGCTTAGTAAAATCTAAATATATGCGAATTTGAGTATGAATAAACCGGTGAGCATCCAAGCACCTAGTGACACCTCTTGCCATTTTCCACTAAAGACTTTTAAACACGCGTAAGATATGAAACCAGAAGCGATACCGTCTGCAATTGAAAAAGTCATCGGAATCATAAAAATTGTGACCAAAGCAGGGAGCAATTCACTGTTATCTGACCAATCCAAAGACTCCATTCCAGTAAGCATCAACATTGCAACGTAAATCAAGGCGCCAGCTGTTGCGCAACTTGGAATGGCTGCGGCCAGTGGTGATAGGAATATCGAGCCAAAAAAAAGCAGTCCTACTACAACAGCGGTCAGACCTGTTCGTCCACCTGCCGAGGCACCTGCTGAGCTCTCTACGTAACTTGTAACTGGTGCACAGCCGAAAAATGCACCCATAACGCTGATTCCGCTATCCGCTTTAAGGGCTTTATCTAAGTCTCTTATTTCCCCGTCTTCGTTAACTAAACGTGCCCGGCTCGCAACCGCAAGAAGTGTTCCGGCGGTATCAAAAAGATTAACGAATAAAAATGACGCGATCACGCTAACCAGGGCTATATTAAGTGCACCAGCTACGTCGAGTTGTAAGAATACGGGACTGATACTAGGAGGCGAAGAAATCGCATCAGTAAGCTTGATCAAGTCAAGGCCTGCCGCAAAGCTAGTAATAGCGAGAATGCCAATTAGTATAGCACCTGGGACTCTTCGAACTGACAGGACCATTATAATTAGAAAGCCCAGCCCACTAAGTAGCGTCTCCGGTGCCGTAAAGTCACCTATAGCGAGGTATGTCGCGGGATTGGATACAACCAATCCGCCATTCTTTAAGCCGATAAAGCCTATAAAAAGTCCTACGCCGGCACCCATCGCAATTCGCAGATTCATTGGAATACTTTCTAAAATATAACGTCGCACGGGTGTGACACTAATAGTAAAAAAAATAATCCCGGCCAAGAATACGGCCCCTAGCGCGACTTGCCACGAGTAACCCATTTCGCCGACCACCGTATAGGTAAAAAATGCATTAAGACCCATACCTGGGGCGAGACCAATTGGCCAATTTGCGTAAACACCCATTAAAATGCAGGCGAGTGCAGCCACAAGGCAAGTGGTGACAAAGCTAGCACCATAATCCATTCCCGCGGTCGCCATAATTTGCGGGTTCACAAATATTATATAACCCATGGTAATGAAGGTCGTAAATCCCGCCAAAATTTCAGTTCTGATATTAGTTTGGTTTTCTTGTAATTTGAAAAATCGTGCAATCATCATAAATTTTTGAACTCTGTTGAGAATGTGTCTGCTAAATAGAGGTATAGGTTTAGCCACTGAGTATAGTTATTTCCGTACTGATTTCACATAATTTCGCCTGCAAAAAGGAAAAAATCTCGAGAATGCTTCTCTAATTGTTAATGTATTTGAGCAAGCTCATGTCTTTGGGAGTGAGTGGCTAACTTGAAGAGATTATCTCGATCAATTTTTGTATCTTTGCGTGGGTGCTTGGATAAAACGATCAACAATTGACCATAGACGATCCATCAAGTAAGGTTGCGATAGTCAACTAAACCAGACCTTGACTAGTATTAGTCCTGTGACGATTTCTTTCATTCCTTGTGACCGGCGAGTTCAGAATAATTTGGTTAATTTAGATAAGCAATATATAACCGCAGAGCATCTTTTGAGAGATTCCTACCATCTCGCCTGGCAGGTGTTCCAAAGTGGCTTTAAACCGGAGTACATTGTTGGAGTTTGGCGTGGGGGAGCTCCGGTAGGCATCGCAGTGCAGGAATTCTTGGCCTTACTAGGAATAAAGTCTGATCATATCGCCATTAGGACCTCTTCATATAGCGCTATGGGAACTAGGGAGACCGAGATTCAGGTTTACGGTTTAAACTACATTATACGAAAGGTAGAGTCACATGATTCGCTGTTAATTGTGGATGACGTGTTTGATACAGGACTCTCCTATGAGAAAGTTATTTCTGATATCAGAAAAGCATGTAAAAAAAATACTCCTGATATTCGGATTGCCACGCCATACTTTAAACCTGCCAATAACCAGTCTTCTATCGAACCAAATTACTATATTCACGAGACAAGCAAGTGGTTAGTTTTTCCGC
>CABYJX010000067.1 GCA_902519405.1 uncultured Gammaproteobacteria bacterium | reverse complement strand
TCGGTGGCGGTGCAGCCTATTCACTGGCACTGACCATCTTGTCAGATAACGATAATCCAGATCGAGTATTCGGTTATTCTATAGCTGCACAGGTCAGCTTCCAAGTAATAGGACTTTTAGCTTTCCCGACCGTAATCGGAATAGGCGGCCTCGATGCGCTGTTAGCGATACTATGTGCGCTGGCAATTATGTCGCTGTTTGCCATTAGTGTTTTACCAGTTAGCGGCAAAGAGGTCCGCCTCTCCAACATGTTTCAGATTTTTACACAAACCAGGGTTGTATTCGGATTACTTGGTTGTCTGTTTTTCTTTTTCAATGTCGGCTGTTTCTGGACATTTATCGGGAGAATGGGAAACACCTACGGCTACTCACCACAAGTGATTGGTAACAGTCTCGCTCTGGGTGTTTCGGCAGGAATCATTGGCTCATTGTGCGCGTCATGGCTCGGCAATAGACATGGGCGTTTAATGCCTTTGTTTGCATCAGCTTTGGGAACTGTCATCGCGGCAGTACTATTAAATAGCAGTGAAGCACTGCTAATTTACGTGCTTGCTGTCGCGCTCTATAATTTTGTCTGGAACTACTCCCTGGCTTACCAGTACGCGGTCGTTACTGACGTCGACGAAAGCGGTCGCAGTGTTGCCATTGCCCCCGCTTTCCACGCCGCCGGCGCCGCAATGGGACCGGCCGTCGCTGGAGTGATGGTAGTTGAAGATGGTTTTATTATTATCAATATTTTAGCAGCCGTGAGTGTAATGATTAGTTTCGCCTTATTCGTACCGGCGTGCAGGATTAAACAGACATGAACTCAGAAAAAAAGCCAAGAGCGAGAGATCTGGGATTGCCATTTGATGGCATCACTGGCCAACATAATGCGATTACAGACGTTCCGGGAGTTGAAGTAGGTTTTCACACCATAAAAAGAGGAGAAGGGGAGTTACAGGTAGGAGGAGGACCAGTCCTTACCGGCGTCACTGCGGTCCTACCTCGTGGTAGGGGTGAGAAAAACCTTCCGGTCTGGGCCGGACATTTCAATCTGAATGGAAATGGAGAAATGACTGGAACCCATTGGATCAATGAGGCCGGTTACTTCGCTTCTCCCGTATGCATCACCAATACTCACTCAGTTGGTTTAGTCCATCATGCCACTGTGGGCTGGATGGTTGAGCAATATAAGTCAATGTTTCAAGATGATCATGCTTGGGCTATGCCGGTTATCGCAGAAACCTATGACGGGTTGACAAGTGATATTTGCGGAAGACATATCACGGAACAAAATGTACTCGCTGCACTGAATAGCGCTCAGTCCGGACCAGTTGCTGAAGGTAATGTTGGGGGCGGTGCTGGCATGCAGACATATGAGTTCAAAGGCGGTACTGGTACGGCATCTAGGATAACCGATATACAGGGGACAACTTACACAACGGCTGCCCTTGTTCAGTCTAATTTCGGTGTGCGCCATGAGCTCAATATCCTTGGTGTCCCGGTTGGCAAACATCTGACGGAAAATGCTCTTCTCACCGAATTAGTCGGACATGAACAAGGCTCTATCATCGTCATCATAGCCACCGATGCTCCGATGTTGCCAGTGCAACTTCAACGATTGGCCAAGCGCGGCGCTATCGGCATCGGGCGCACTGGAACCAGTGGCGGACATTACTCCGGCGATATCATGCTGGCGTTTTCAGTAGCAAACCAAATGGAATTTCCTCAACAAAGCGGTCAATACCCCACCTCCTACAAAATGGAATTTATCAATGACCATTTCTGTGAAGAAATTTATAGTGGAGCAGTACAGGCGGTTGAGGAAGCTGTAATTAACGCAATGATAGCAGCTGAAACAGTGCCAACGATCAAGCCACCCGGCTACACACTAGACGCAATTGACCACGATCAATTAGTGGGATTGATGAAGCAATATAATCGGTTATAGCCCTCAAAAAAGTTAACCGATCTGGCGCGAGTTACTCATCCTTAATCAATCAGACACTTTTGGTCCCAACTCGGAGCGGGGTAACAGCAAATAGTAATTAGAGCGATCAACCTCCCCGCGTGCAGACCTATCAATTCCAGAAATTATCCAAGCGGTAATAATCGCTAAGGGCATCGTAAACAAAGCTGGGTAGTTGTAGGGGAAAATTGCATTTTCAAACCCTAATACAGAAACCCATACTTGTGGTCCAATTACTATCAGGGAGACTGAAGAAATTAATCCGACCAGCGCTCCCAGTACTGCTCCTCGAGTTGTCAAGCCTGGCCAAAACAAAGATAAAAATAATATAGGGAAATTTACTGATGCCGCGACTACCATCGGCATCGTCGCAATAAAGGCGACGTTTTCGTTCTGAAAGGCGATCCCAAGTAAGATGGCTATTACTCCTATAACCACCGTAGTTAAGCGCGTTAGGAACAATTCTTTTTTTTCATCAGGCTTGCCCTTGCATAGAATTTGTGCATAAAAATCATGTGATATTGCTGCCGCTCCTGACACGGTCAAACCAGCAACCACCGCAAGAATAGTGGCGAAGGTTACCGCAGACATAAACCCAGTCAATAGATCCCCACCCACCGCACTGGCCAGATGGATCGCCGTCATATTAGTACCACCAATAAGTTTTCCATCTGTACCATAAAATTGAGATTCTCCTGTGATCATAATTATCGAACCAAAACCAATAACTACTAACAGTAAAAAGAAGTACCCCATGAACCCTGAGGCATAGGCCACAGACCTTTTAGCCTCAACCATATCTGAAACTGTAAACAGTCGCATAAGAATATGGGGGAGTCCCAGTGTTCCAAAGGTCATTGACACCATGATCGTAACAATCTGGACCGGATCTGAGAAAAGTACGCCCGGCCCGAGTATCGCTTCTCCTTTTGGATGCTTTAAAGTGGCCGCCTGAAACAGGTTGTCTAGACTAAATCCTGTTTGAAGTAATACCAGAAAGGCAGTCATGGTGACTCCGGTCAGCAGCAGTATAGCTTTTACAATTTGTACCCAGGTAGTAGCCAACATTCCACCAAACGTGACATAAGCGAGTACGAGCCCACTTACGATGACGACCGCATATTCATAAGGTAGACCAAACAACAATTCAATAAGCTTACCCGCACCTACCATCTGAGCGATAAGATACAAAATCACGGTAACAATGGTCCCGAGAATAGCCACCGATCGAATTTGGGTCTTATCTAGGCGCTCGGATACAACGTCAATAAAGGTATAGTTACCCAGATTTCGAACACGTTTTGCCAACAGAAATAGCATGATTGGCCAGCCGGTAAATGCACCCAAACCTAATACAAGTCCATCAAATCCACCTATGAATATCAGACCCGTGATTCCCAAAAGCGAAGCCGCTGACATAAAATCACCTGCGATCGCTGTCCCGTTTTGAAGACCTGTGATCTTGCCACCGGCATTATAAAAAGTGCTACTTGTAGAGGTTTTTTTGGCAGCCCAGTATGTAATGGAAAGGGTAGCGACAACAAAGAGAAAAAAAATCAATATCGCCAATGGATTCAAAGATTGCCGCTGGAGATCTCCATCGATACCGGCCCCAGCAACGAAAACAGGGTATGAACAAAAGCATACAACTCCGAATAGTAAACGAGACACAGGATGGTTTTTCATTAGCCTTCATCTCCTTGCGAGCTCATCTCTTCCTGAGTGCGCAGAAAAATCCATTCCAATCCAATGGAACTGATAATGATAAGTGCATACATCAATAGTGATCCAGAAATATAACTATTGCCCAGCCGCTGATTTAGGAAAGAGCCCATCTCGGTATAATTTAAGGCGTACGAAAAATACAGAATCAGTGTCACCCCTGCAAAAAGAAACCTGCGTCGTATCCGACGTTGAATGAAATGGCGTACCTTGTCCGACTTCACAGGAAAACTCCTTATGCTTTATATCAAGTACTCTCGTAAGCTAAGGAGACTATACCCCTTCTTTACCTACTTTTTCGACCAGTTCCTCCAGAAGCTCATAAAGTAATTCGAGCTTGCCGTAGCCAAACCGTTCGGTAAGACTCTCATATCTTAATTCCTGCAACGGCGCTATTAACTTAAACATTGATCGACCTCTGTCGCTAATCTCTACATGGGTTCGACGCTGATCCTCCGCCGAGGGAGCTCGAATGACTAATCCCCTAGCCTCCAAATTTTTCAGGATGCGTGACAAACTCGGCATTAACAGGGCGCAGTGCTTGGAAATCGTCGTGGCATCCATACTTGACCGCTCCTCCAGTGCCCTCAATACCCGCCATTGTTGAGGAGAAAGATCATGTTTTCGAAGCTCGGGAATGAATTCATGCATCACTGCTTCTCGCGCTCTCATGAGTGCCATGGGTAATGATCTTTGAAAGGTTCGCATACTCAGACCGTTGGATCGTCAATAACAGAATTGATCAAAGTGCCG
>CABYJX010000066.1 GCA_902519405.1 uncultured Gammaproteobacteria bacterium | reverse complement strand
TGCCAGAGTCGTCTTGCCGAGACCGGGGGGGCCAAAAATTAAGGTATGATCTAATGCTTCAGCACGACCACGAGCAGCCGATAAGAAAATATTCATTTGCTCACGAACAATTTTCTGACCTACATACTCCTCCAAGGATCTAGGTCTTATTACCTTGTCGGCAGCCTTCTCCGAAATACCGGCGGTTTCAGCAGCAACTATCCGATCCGTTTCTATCATTTGCAGTACACCTAAATACTACTAATATTCTTTAGTGCTTTTCGAATTATCTCTTTACTACTAAGACTTTGATCCTGTTCTACTACTGTTGCAACCATTTTTCGTGCATCATTCAACCGATAACCCAGTGACTCGAGAGCTTTTTCTGCATCCACTACTTCATTCGAAAAAACTGCGTCACTATTCTTATGCCTTATAAAATTAGCTTTGCTGGCTAAATCCTCTGGTAATTTGTCTCGCATTTCTACAATCAGTCGCTCTGCGGTTTTTTTTCCAACTCCTGGGATTGCCACAAGGCTTGAGATATCACTGTCTACCACACATAGGCTAAAACCCTCAACATCTAATCCAGAAAGTATAGTTAATGCTAGCTTTGGCCCCACGCCACTAATTTTTATCAACTTACGAAAAAGATTCCTCTCATTATCCTCAAAAAAACCGTAAAGATTTTGTCCATCATCCCTTACTACAAAGTGTGTTAGCAAATAAAGCTCTGAACCCTGCATAGGAAGATCATAGGACGTTTTGGTGGGCACCTGTATTTCGTAGCCGATCCCTCCAACCTCGACAAGTAAGTTACCAGATTCTTTACTAAGTAAGGTGCCTCTTATACTCCCAATCATTCAACTTAGCCCCTTTTTTTTGCCACTATGAACAGCTAACTCAAAGAACTCTATAAGTTTTGTGAACATGACAGATCGCTGCTCCCAAAGCGTCCGCTGCATCCTCTGCGGGCTTTGCAGACAAGCCCAAAAGAACCTTTACCATATGTTGCATCTGGGATTTTTCGGCAGCTCCGGTCCCTACCACCGCTTGCTTGATCTCTCTGGAAGAATATTCATAAACCTTAATATCCTTAGAAGCACATGCAACCATCGCGGCTCCCCTAGCATGTCCCAACTTAAGTGCCGACGAAGCATTCTTCGACATAAACACTTGCTCAATAGCCAATTCATCGGGTTCATACTTATCTACCAACTCGAGTACGGAAAGAAAAATTTCTCTTAATCGAATAGCGAAATCATCACTGACTAATTTGATCACACCACTACTAATATAAGTACTCTCCCCTTTATTGCTCTCAATAATACCAAAACCTGTTTTTATTGATCCGGGATCTATACCGAGGATAATAGCCATATCGAATCCGCTGAGGTGGCCGAGTGCGGAAGCCGCAATCTCGTATTATGGATGGACAAATGCCCTCAGCACAACCTCTAAAAGATTTCCATCAGAAAAGTCTAACCCGTCGATTGAGCGTTGGTATAGACATTTTGTACGTCTTCTAGTTCCTCCAATGCTTCCACTAGTTTAGATACCTTTTCCATACCCGCAGTATCTAAGGGAACACGAGAATTTGGCACCATCGATATATCCACCTTTATGGCAGTAAGTCCTGATTGCTCAAATACTAGCCTAACTGCTGACATGGTTTCCCATGTCATTGTTACTTCAATTAAGCCATCTGTATGGGAGATTAAATCTTCTGCTCCAGAATCGAGCGCCAGTTCCATCAACACATCTTCCTCTACACTGTTATCAAATAGAAGATGACCCTTTCGTTCGAATAGGTACGCAACAGAACCATCCGTACCAAGATTACCGCCAAACTTTGAAAAGGCATGCCGAACTTCTGCGACAGTTCGATTGCGGTTATCAGTCATTGCTTCAATCAAAACAGCCACACCACCAGCAGCATAGCCCTCATAAGTTATCTCATCTAGATTATCTGAATCACTGTTTCCGGAGCCTCTGGCAATTGCTCGACCAATAGTATCTCGGGTCATATTTGCTCCGAGAGCTTTATCCACCGCTGCTCTGAGTCTCGGGTTGTCATCCAGAGAGGGGCCACCCTGTCGAGAAGCAACTACCAATTCTCGGATTAAGCGAGTAAACGCCTTACCTCTTTTGGCATCTTGAGCGGCTTTACGATGTTTGATATTGGCCCATTTGCTATGGCCTGCCATAGATCAGTCTCCAAGACAATTGTCGGACCTTATTAGCTGTGATTAATTTTTTATTCGAATACCTAGTTCACCTAGTTGGTCACGGCTAACATTACCAGGTGCATCAGTCATGACACACTGCGCCGATTGAGTTTTAGGAAAAGCAATTACGTCTCTAATTGATTCCGAATCACTCATCAACATTACTAGGCGATCGAGCCCAAAAGCTAAGCCCCCGTGAGGTGGTGCTCCATATTCTAAAGCAGATAATAGAAATCCAAATTTCTCCTCAGCCTCCTTAGCGTCAAAACCGATCAGTTGAAGAACAGCTTCTTGCATTTTTTTATCATGGATTCTGATACTTCCACCACCAAGCTCTGTTCCATTTAGAACCATATCATAGGCCTGAGAACAAGCTTTCTCTGGAGATTCTATTAACTTTTCTAGAGAACAGTCTGGCGCTGTAAAGGGGTGATGTAGTGCTGATAAACCTCCTTTGGATCTATCAAACATTGGAAAATCTATGACCCAGAGTGGTTTCCATCCCTCTTCGATAAGATCAAGATGCGCTGCTACTTTTACTCGCAAAGCACCTAATGATTCATTGACTATGTTTGAGACACCTGCTCCGAAAAAAATAATATCTCCACTCTCCGCACCGAGACGCAGAAGCATCTCAGATATAACATGATCAGGCATGAATTTAACAATAGGCGATTGTAAACCTTGAACTCCAGCTGATAGATCATTTACCTTGATCCAAGCTAAACCTTTCGCACCAAAAGAACTTACATATTCAGTAAAGTCGTCTATATCTTTACGACTAAATTGTGTACCTCCTGGAACTTTCAAGGCCGCGACTCGGCTCTGAGGCTCATCAGCTGGGTCCCTGAACACTTTGAAATCAACACTCTGCATTAAATCATCTAGGGAAATAAGCTCCATCGGTATTCGCAGATCTGGTTTATCTGAACCATATTTCTGAAGTGCCTCAGCCCAAGTTATCTTTGGAAAATCTGAAAGCTCAACGCCCAAAACGAACTTAAATAAATTCTTAACTAGCCCCTCGGCAAGATCCATAATAGCTTCCTGATCCAAGAAAGCTGTCTCGATATCTATCTGTGTAAACTCTGGCTGCCTATCTGCTCTAAGATCCTCATCTCTGAAACACCTAGCGATCTGATAATATTTTTCGAAACCAGAAATCATTAGAAGTTGCTTAAATAATTGTGGTGATTGGGGAAGAGCAAAAAAACTACCAGGGTATGTCCGGCTGGGTACCAGATAGTCACGTGCGCCCTCAGGTGTGGCCTTTGTTAAAAGTGGCGTTTCGATATCTAAGAAATCTTCTTTCTCAAGAAAAGTTCTCACTATAGATGTAATTTTAGATCGCAGACGGATGCGGTTTTGCATCTCCACCCGACGGAGATCCATATACCTATACCTTAATCGTACTTCTTCTCCAACCGAGGTATATTCGTCCATTTGAAATGGCGGTGTCTTAGAGGAATTTAATATTTCCAACTCTTTGCCTAATACTTCAATATCCCCTGTAGACATCTCTGGGTTTATTGTAGATTCACTCCGGGCTCTTACTCGACCTCGAATCCGAAGAACATACTCTGATCTGACACTGTCAGCTCGCTTAAAATTTTCTCCTGTGTCTGGATCAAAAACTACCTGGATAATTCCATCACGATCTCGCAAATCAAGGAAAATAACCCCTCCATGGTCTCGACGCCTATCTACCCACCCACACAGTGTTACATCTTCCTCAATATTTTCTCTACGTAGACTTCCACCATATCGCGTTCGCATTAAATTAACCCTAGAGAAACTTGTGTATGCCGGTTTCTGAGATAAATTTTCATTTTTAAATAATCCATAGACTGCCGGTATGCTAGGTCTTTAGCTCTGCTTTCTTACTGGAACTTTTATCTTTCGCAGTCTCTTTCTTAGTGTCCTTTTCCTTAGAAGACACCTCATTACTCGTTTTTTTATCAGTCTCTGCTTTGACTTTCTTTTCAGGGTCTCCAACTAAATTCTTTTTCTCGCCTGTCTTGAAATCTGTTTCATACCAACCAGCGCCGGCGAGACGAAACGCTACCGCCGAGACTTTTTTGCGAAGCCTAGGTAGTCCACACTCAGGACAATCAAGAAAAGGAGGATCACTTATCTTACGTATAATCTCTAAGGTGTGATTACAATTCTCACATTGGTACTCATATATCGGCATAGAAAATAGTCGTCCGACTTAATAAATCATTATATTAGAGTTAATAAATTTTACAGCATGGATAGAGTTGATCAAAGTCAACCAGCCTCCTAATAGCAAAAATAGACACCGGAGGGAATTAGTTGGCAAACTCTTTCATTTTTTTTAATGCCCTGATTCGAACTGCGACACTCGCTGGTTTTGCCTTGAAAACCACTTCTTCACCAGTAAATGGATTGGTACCTTTTCGAGCCTTACGAGCTGGTTTTTTAATTGTAGTAATCTTCATCATGCCTGGGATTGTAAACTGTCCGCACCCTGATTTTCTTAGACTACGTTCTATAAGATTGTCTAATGAGGTCATCACTTCTGATACTTGCTTCTTGGTCAAATCTACATCTTCAGCAATCATGCTAACAATCTGATTTTTCGTGAGCTTACCCTTA
>CABYJX010000065.1 GCA_902519405.1 uncultured Gammaproteobacteria bacterium | reverse complement strand
ATCATTGGGCCTCGGGGCACTGGGAAGGGTTTTGTTTCACGTTTAATTCATGACGCGAGGAGTGGGCAGGATGAGGAGTTTAAATTTTTCGACTGTCGAGAATTTAAGGGTAAAAACTCCTCTTAGAGAACGCTGTCAATCTCGTTTCAGTCAACAATCTTAAAAACGCTGGTTTTTAAATCTCCGCACCTTTTACAGCTAGATGTGCAAGAGAGACTAGCTCGTTGTATAGCATCTCGCAGAATGATGCTTAAGAAGCCATTTACCTACCTACCAAATTTTAAGTTTATAGCCTTATTTCCCTTACCGATGGAGCGTTTAATTAGGGAGGGTCTATTGCTTAAAAATCTAGCAAGTTGTTTTTCCGGTTACCCGATAATCGTGCCATCGCTTAATGAGCGCGGTCATGCGGTCCTGCGTTGGGCAGATAAAATTCTCATTCAGGAATCAGAGGCGCAAAACAAGACGGTAAAAGGTTTTTCGCCAGATGCCCAGAGTGCTATGTTATACCATCCCTGGACAGGCAACATCTCTGAGCTACGTCACCGTATAGTCGATGCTTTAAAGTCGACATCTAGAGACTGGTTAATGCCGATAGATTTAGGTCTTAGAGCAGCAAAAGAGGACAATGAATTATCTAGGAGTAATGGTGACGGGATTTTTGATGAGATAGATAGAATTTTAGATCACAAAGAGGAATTTTCGCTTTCAGCCAAAGAAGAACTAGAGCTGGCCATTAAGAATTGGTGTGTCAGTTTAAACCCTGAAACAATAGCTCCCTTAGGCGTATGGTTACATGATGAATTAGTTCTTGCCGCAATAGCCCGTTACAAAGGCAGTCACCCAAAAGCTGCGGCGTGGCTGCAAGTGCCCTCCAGGAATGTTAGGCGCTGGATAATCGCTATAAAAGAGCGGGAAGAGGAGAGAAAAATAGCGCAGAACGCAAGCGATCACTCTCGGTTGATCAGAGAGTGGGTGCGGGAAATGCCACGTGAGGGACTGCCTCCGGCAAAAATTCTAGAGAACATGCTGGTTGAAGAGATACTTCACATAGATGGTAAATTTGATCTTACCTCGAGAGCAAAACTCCTAGGCGTGTCTATACCAACATACAGAAAAAAAGTTAAAGAATTGAATTTAGAAAAAAAGAGTACTAACAGGAACAAAAAGTGAAAAAACGGAATTCTAATGCCAAAAAAATAGCTGGTTCAGGGGAAAAGAGGAGCATCCGCAGTTACGGTGAAATGATGTTAGATGAAATGCCAACCTGTGTAGGCTTCTCAGCAAGATTAAATATGCTATGGGACCTAACCGGTATTGTTCCATCTTTAAGTGATGGGAGGGTTTTAGCAGTATTAAGTTTGAACAAAACATGGAGAGAGAATGAAGTACGCGGATGGCTAGAGAGAGATTTGCTTCCTGACCGCCTGGAGTTAAGGAATATGGTTCGTTTTTTAATAGCGCATCTCGACGAAACGGCGGACGAATTGAGATGGGAAGCTTTTATTTTATTCGGCGTTCCCATAGTGTCTTCCCCAATAGAGCAAAATCTTTATCGAGCAGATGAAGAGCGACGACGACTGGCTGCTAGGATATTTGCAAAACTTACCGATCAATATGATATAGCACCTTCCTCATATGATGCAGACACTGTTTTTCAAAGATGTTTAGCTCTTATGCATCGGTTCAATATTTATACGGCGAATGATTTCCAAGCTGGCCACTTGGAGCCTTTCAGGCATTACTTATTTCCAAATTAGCGATACCAAAAAATATGCGAAGAAGCGGACTCGGCAATATTGCGCCTCCGTTACAAGCTCTCTAGGAAAAGCGCTATAAAAGTACTTTCAAAACTGTAACACCTCAGGATTGGTAAGCTGGCACCACTGAAAATTATGGTTCATGAAAATTGATTTTGCCCTCGGTTTTTTTTCCACTAGAAAAAATTTGGCGCTAAAATCTATTAATCCAAAAACTCTTTAATCTTTGACTCCCTAATCTGTTGATCGTGATGCTTTTTCATCCCTAAATGGCATTTATGAAAATTAGCGGGCCTAGTTTAAAAATGGTTAAGGCCCGACCTTAAAACACGACGGTCCATAAGAGACTTTGGAGAATACGAGAAGATGAATATCCAACCTACTGCAAGCTTCGAACCAATCTCGGGGAAAAATATTGAAGTCTTTGCAATTATAGATGGTAAGAAAATATATTTACCCGAGGATGCCAGGTATGTCATGCAAGATAGCCGAGGAATTTGGTTTTTTTGCAATCGCAAACCACGTATAAGCGAGGATGATTGGACTGTAAATAAAACAAGCATTGCCTGCAAAACCACCAGAGGAGTAGTTCGCGCTCTGAGAACAGAAGCACGCTCACCTTGGCTGGATTCGTGTCAGCGCACTATAAGGGTGGTTTCTAAAGGTACTGGCCGTGCGGCAAAAGAAGATGAAATTATTCGGGCATCTACCAGAGACCGAAGAAGGCTAGTTAACTAATAAATCTCTGACGTCTCTTACGGTAAATGCACAGTCCTATAATATTTTTTGTAGTTACCAAAAGATTTATTCGCTGCTTGTTTTACCTTGTTAAGACGGCGTCTTTCTGAATTCAGGTTGCTAATCCATCTTAACACTGAGGAGGTGCCATCATGCTCCTTAGGGGTGACTGGCTCCAAATTAATAACGGAGTCAAATAGATTAACGTATCGGTTAAAAATATATACGCTATAACGGCGTCCAGCTTCAGGAACTTTGCCCGTCAGGGGAACTCTAGCTGGGCCATAGTAATATGCAGCCAGCGAATGATGGATCCTGTTATCGTATCTCGTAAGCAATTCTCTCAAGTATTTAGCACCGAGCTCAATGTTGAGACATGGATTGAATAATAAATCTCTTTCACTAACGCCTAAATGCTGAGCAGTTATTGGCCATTTTATCTGCATAATTCCAATGGCATTACTAGTTGACACTGCTAGTTTATTAAAATCGCTCTCTCCAGCCGCCACACTTACGAGCAAAGATTCAGGAATCCCATAAAGTCTTGAATATCGTCTGAAGCAATCTAGGAATGGTACTTCTCTGCGGTATTGAGGTACCTTAGAAAGCGAAATATCTCTCCAGTTTTTGCACACACCAGCGCAATTCTCCCCAAGTACATTAATGGAGATACATAGGCAGGATAGGAGAGTTACAGTTTTAAGATTACCACCCATTTAATATGAGTCGACAAACAAACGTTTATCTTTATAGTCAATATAAAGCAACGACTTTTTACTAAACTAACTCCCTGCCAGCTGTGAAATATCGGCAACCTTCATAAACTCGGCATGAACTGAGCTTAACAAACTAATTCTATTTACGCGTAGAGAAGGGTCTTCGGAGTTTACCATTACATTTTCGAAAAAATCCGCCAGTGGCTTATCTAGTATTGCTAGTTGTTTTAGTGCCTCGCCATAGTCTCGGTTAACAATCGAGTCGGCACATGCCTCACTAACAATCTTTAGTTTTTCAGCTAAGCGGCGCTCGAATTCCGACGTAAATAGTGTCTCGCTGACAGCTGTTAAAGAGGCTTCCTCATTAGCTTTAGCTAGAATATTGGCCACTCGCTTGTTTGCAATAGCCAATCTTTCAGCCATGGGAAGGGTAGAAAATTGAGCGACAGCTTTAACTCTTAGGTCAACGTCTAGGGGACAAAATATCCCTAAATTTGTGACGGAGCGAAGGGTCTGCACAGCAACATTGTTTTCGTCATAATAGGTGGGCAGTCGATCAATAATATATTCTAAAACGGAAGTTTGGGTAGCTGGATCAAGTTGATCTTCAACAAATCCCTGGGCGGAAAATTTGATAAGCTCCTTAAGATCCAAAAAGTAGGATTTCTCGATAAGTATTCGCAAGATAGATAGAGAGGCCCTTCTTAAAGCAAAAGGATCCTTTGAGCCTGTTGGATGCATACCTACCCCAAAGATACCGACAAGCGTATCTATCCTATCAGCAAGCGCCACACAAACACTGATGTTGTTTTCAGGAAGCCTACTACCAGCTTGGAGGGGCCAATAATGCTGTTCGATCGCTTGTGCAATAGAGAATGGCACTCCCTCATTTAGCGCGTAGTGCCTACCTGCTATTCCTTGCATGTCAGGGAATTCAAGCACCACTTGACTGGCAAGATCAGATTTGCAGAGAAGGGCCGCTTGGCTAGCCTCAGTCTCGGATACACCTAGATGTTTTGCTATGTAGCGCGCATTGCGTTCGATCCGCTCAACTTTATCATGTAAAGTCCCCAGACGATGCTGGAAAATAATCTTTTTAAGTGTGGCCTTCTTAGAGTCGAGCGAGCTTTTCAGATCGGAGTCGAAGAAAAAAGCAGCATCGCTTAGACGCGGATGAATCACTCTCTCATTCCCACGGATAACCTCTTCTGGATTTTTGCTCTCTATATTACAAATAGTAATAAAGTGAGGCAGAAGCTCACCGTCAGAGTTAAGCAAATGAAAATATTTTTGGTGTGTCTTCATCGCAAGTATTAGAGCCTCGCTTGGCAAGGACAAAAATGATGAGTTAAAGTTTCCAGCAAGGGCAACCGGCCATTCGCATAGACTTGACACCTCATTAAGCAATTCTTCATCCATCACAGCTGTCGCATTAAGACTCTTAGCTAAGGCCTCTACTTGAGTCTGGATAGAATTCTTACGCTTTTCAAAATCTACTATCACAAAGGCCGACTGAAGAGTTGTCTCATATACACTTGGACTGCTGAGTCTAATCGGATCAGGAAAATGTACCGGATGGCCATAAGTTATATTTGTAGGAGTTATGCCTAGGACTGGTTCGCTCAAAATATCTGGCCCATACATTACGACTATCCAGTGAACAGGCCTCACAAAAGAGATTCGTCTGGATCCCCAGCGCATTTTCTTCTCAATAGGAAGTGACTCCAAGCTTTCACTTACAATATCTGTGAGGACATCTTGGATAGAAGCTCCCTGGATCGTTGAACTAAACGCTAAGCGAAAACCTTTTTCGGTTTGTTTTTCCGCTAAATTCTCCACAGCAGTCCCATGCCTCTTGGCAAAACCAAGCGCCGCCTTACTCCATTCACCCGATTGGTCTCTAGCTGCCTCGATCGGCGGGCCCAAAACCTCTATTATTTGCTCACGTGC
>CABYJX010000064.1 GCA_902519405.1 uncultured Gammaproteobacteria bacterium | reverse complement strand
GCTGGCCCGCAAGCAGACGAAAGGAAAATTCGTAACTACTGTGAGCGCTCTGTTGAGCATTTTAACTGGTTAACAGACACGTTAGGCATACCCTTCAAAGATAGCTTTCACGAAAAACGTGCGATCATGTGCTTAACAGACGATGGACTCCTTTACACAGGATCAGAGAAAGCATATCCCTTCCGAGATAAAGCTAAACCTTGCCCTCGTGGACATAATCTTTATGTAGATGGTGATAACGGTGGTCCCATGTTCATGCGTATCATTACTGAGAATGTTGAGAAAAGAGAAAATATCACTGTTAACTACGAGTGCCGAGCGCTCACCTTGATCACAGATAAAGAAAAGAACGTAGTGGGTCTGATGGTGAGGGAAAATCAAAGACAAATAGCGGTAAAGACCAAGCTGGGGGTTATTCTTTGCGCTGGTGGCTTTGTAATGAACGAAAATATGGTAAGAAAATTTGCTCCCAAATTGTCAGTAGGCACACAACCTATAGGCAATCCAGGAGACACGGGAGCAGGCATCTTGATGGGTATGGGCGCAGGAGGCTCAACCATAAATATGCATGAAGGATTTATAAGTTTGCCATTCTATCCGCCCGCTAGTATGACCTACGGAATAGCCATTAATGATAAAGGCCAACGTTTTATCAATGAGGATGTTTACCACGGCAGACTAGGGCAGTTTGCGATAGAGCAACAATCAGATAGATTGTATTATATTGTCACAGTAGAGCACTACTCGGACTACGAACAGAGTAGCTATTTGGGTGCGCCCATTGCCGGCACCGGCGAGAGTTTCAAAGAATTAGAGAGAGAACTTGATCTCAGAGAAGGAACTCTTCAGCACACATTGAGTATCTATAACGAAGACTGCAAAAATGGAGAAGATACACTTTTTTATAAAGCAAGTGAGTGGATGATTCCTCTCAATCCGCCTCTAG
Source organism: uncultured Gammaproteobacteria bacterium (assembly GCA_902519405.1). Classification (GTDB taxonomy): domain Bacteria; phylum Pseudomonadota; class Gammaproteobacteria; order Pseudomonadales; family Halieaceae; genus CABYJX01. The sequence continues at coordinate 4,236 of CABYJX010000064.1, read as the reverse complement.
TGGCCCTAGATATAACGCCAGGGAGAGGTGCTTTTTTGCCATACTTCACGCTGGGCGGTCTAGATACTTTACCCACGGGAGAGGTGGTTACTCCTTCGGGTACAGTGATTTCCGGTTTGTTCGCCGCCGGAAGAAACGCGTGCGGAGTAGTGCGAACTGCAGCAGGTTACAGTAGCGGAATGTCAGTAGGAGATGCCACCTTCTCGGGCAGGCTCGCTGGTATTCAAGTAACCGGCAGACTTGCAAAGTAATCATTGCCTTTTGACACTAAATATATAAAGGCGTAGAGGACAACTTTTGAGATATTTACACACTATGGTGAGAGTAAAAAACCTAGAGATGGCGCTTGATTTCTACTGTGACAAACTTGGTTTAGTAGAAACGCGCAGGTATGAAGATGAGACCGGGCGATTCACGCTCGTTTTTCTCGCAACTTTAGAAGACGTGCGAGCTTCAAATAATCCTGAAAGTTTTAAATTTAGCCCCACAATCGAAATTACTTGGAACTGGGACAAACAAACATATAGCGAAGGAAAAAACTTTGGCCATTTAGCCTATCAGGTAAATGACATTTACGCCAAATGCCAACAACTATTAGACAAAGGGGTCACCATTAATCGTCCACCAAGAGACGGCTATATGGCTTTTATCCGCTCGCCGGATGGAATTTCCATTGAACTTCTGCAAAGAGGAGATCCTTTACCTCGCGCTGAGCCATGGATTTCTATGAAAAATATTGGATCTTGGTAATTAGTTCTTTATGAAATTAATTATCCAGCTCGCCACTCGCACACTATCTAACTCAAGGGATAAAGAGTCCAAACCTACCTGACATACTCTCTCGCCAATCATTTCCTTACGAAAACCAATGATTTCTCTTGAATAGTCCGGCACGAACTCGGGATGACCTTGAAAAGTAAGAATGTGATTATCTAACTGGCAGACTGCATTTTCACAAAATTCGCTTCCAGCTAAAACTTTCATACCTACCGGGTTACTAATAATCTGATCTTGATGGCTTACAAGTATTTTGAAGTCATGACTTTGACTATCATGCCATTTAGGTATTTCACTAAAACTATGCGTATGGACACCAACTCCCCAACCTTTTGGAGATTTTTGAACCTTGCCACCCAATGCTTCTGCCACTAGTTGATGCCCAAAGCAGATACCTATTACGTTTTTCTTTTTTGCATGAAGCTCCCGGACAAACTCCATGAGCTTGTCAATCCATAGCTCCTTATCGTAAACACTACTTTTACTCCCGGTAATCAAATATGCATCGAACTCATCGAGATCCACAGGATATTCGCTAAGTTGCGAATCGAATGTTTGAAAGAATATTGACGGGTCGCATTTTCTAAAGACGGTTTCGAACATATCTGGATATTCACCGAACTCTTGAACCCATTCGGTACGGACATAATCTGTTTTTAGGATCGCCAAACGCATCAAATAAAAGTCCAATCGAATCTATCGTCTTTTGACAGCATGGTTGTAACTGAAGCGAACTAAACGTGTTAAATCTAGGTTTCAGATTGTATGAAAATCAAGTCCAAAATCACCGGGACCACAGCGCTAATTGAGTCTAGCCCAGCAATCTTTTGTAATTTAGCTATTCCAGCAATTAAATTAAAATCCTCTGCAGAAATTAGAATTGGATTATTTGTAACCACTCTAAGTGCGTTTTTGCGATTTAAGATCATCACTTTGGAGTTTAGTTCTGCTTCCGCACCATGCAGGCCCAATCGCCCATTAACCTCAACGATTCGAGAATATTCATTCTCTATTTCCAAATCTTCAGCTGGGATTTTTGTTGAAAAAGTCGCCTTGGGGAACATTTCAGTTTCAAAAAATAGATTGCGCATTCGCTCATCACGAATTGGAATTTTCGTGTCGACACTATCAAGCTCTATGATCAAATGGATCAGGCCTTCCGACGTTATCGATCCAGAGAATTTTTGAAAGCTGTGTGTTTCAGATATTTGATTATTTTTTATTGATATAAACTCTATGGAAGATTTCGATTGATCAAGATTCCATTCAGCACGGACCGTTAGAGACGTCATCATGAGCAATAAAAAGAGTAATTTACTAAGATTTATGGCCTTTAGTAAAAACGTAGTTGAACTAACATTGTTAAGTCGAAATTTGTGCAAGATCACCTTTCTTCTCCAACCAAAGCTTTCTATCTGCCGCTCGCTTCTTTGCTAGCAACATGTCTAGCATTTGATTTGTTCCGTCTCCTGAGTCAAGCGCGAGCCTAACCAACCTTCTCGTATCCGGATCCATAGTAGTTTCTCGCAATTGCATCGGGTTCATTTCGCCTAATCCCTTAAATCTCTGCACATTAGGTTTACTGCGCTTATTTTCCGCGCTAATTCTGTCAAGAATCCCCTGCTTTTCGGCCTCATCTAAAGCGTAGAAAACTTCCTTCCCCAAGTCTATACGATAAAGCGGCGGCATAGCTAAAAAAATATGTCCAGCCATCACCAATGATTTAAAATGCCTAACAAAAAGCGCACAAATCAATGTTGCGATATGCAGGCCATCTGAATCCGCATCCGCTAAAATACAGATTTTATGGTAACGAAGGCCAGATAGATCATCCGTAGCCGGATCTATACCCAATGCGACCGAGATATTGTGGACCTCCTGAGACGACAAAATTTCCTGAGAATCAACTTCCCAAGTATTTAGAATCTTACCACGCAAAGGGAGTATTGCCTGAAAAGCGCGATCTCGCGCCTGCTTTGCCGACCCACCAGCTGAGTCACCCTCTACCAAAAATAGTTCTCCCTGAGCGGGATCGTCCAATGAGCAGTCGGCCAACTTACCTGGAAGCGCAGGCCCAGTCGACACCTTTTTTCGCGCAACCTTTTTAGAGGCACGCTGTCTATTTTGAGCTGCATTTATACACAACTCAGCAATTTGCTCTGCATCATCCGTATGCTGATTCAGCCACAAGCTAAATGCGTCTTTAGCAATACCAGAAACAAACGAAGCGGCTTCTCTTGACGAGAGCCGCTCCTTTGTTTGGCCAGAGAATTGTGGATCTAAAAGTTTGGAGGATAAAACAAAACAACACTTATCCCATATATCCTCTGGTGCCAATTTGATTCCTCTAGGCATTAAACTTCGAAGCTCACAGAATTCTCTGAGCGAGTCAAGCAATCCCGACCGAAAACCATTTACATGTGTACCACCTTGAGTGGTCGGAATAAGATTTACATAAGATTCAGCAATAATTTCACCACCGTTTGGTAACCACTGCACTGCCCAATCTACAGCTTCACTATTACCAGAGAAACTACCCACAAATGGCTCCTCCGGAACGCAGGGCACATCTATGGTTGCATCAGCTAAATAATCTGATAGACCTTGCTCGTAATACCATTCTTGAGTTTCGCCTTTTTTCTCATCTTTGAACTTCACATTTAACCCAGAGCACAAAACAGCCTTCGCACGGAGCAAGTGAACTAATCGTGGAATAGAAATATTTGTCGAATCAAAATACTTAGAATCGGCTGTAAACCGAACACAAGTGCCCGTATTCCGTTTACCGCATTTATCTATCACTTTTAATGGTTTGCTCCTTTCCCCCCCAGAAAAGTTCATCTGATACACTCTGCCATCTCTGCGAATCGTCACCTCCAAGGAACTCGAGAGCGCATTGACTACGGAGACACCCACACCGTGTAAACCGCCACTAAACTGGTAATTTTTTGAAGAAAATTTACCTCCAGCATGCAACGTGGAGAGAATAACCTCCACTCCAGGAATTTTCTTTTCAGGATGCTGATCAACTGGCATCCCTCGACCATTATCTGTGACGGAAATTGAATCATCGATATGAAGGCATACAAAAATTTGATCTGCATAGCCAGAAAGTGCTTCATCAACGCTATTATCAACAACTTCTTGAACCAGATGATTGGGTCGACTGGTATCAGTGTACATACCAGGCCGCTTTCGGACGGGCTCTAGACCAGTAAGAACCTCAATATCTTCAGCTGTATAATTTGTCATAGGAGTCTGAGATTACTGACTAGTTAATATCAACAGCGGCATGTCCATTCGCGAGACAATTTTCCAACCATTCCGCTAAGAAAATATTTTGTTGGTTTTTTTCATCCTCCTGATGCATATCAGCATTTGGATACTGATATTTTGGTAGGACAGATTTTTTAGCTTGAAAGTTAGATACCTCTAGCATGCTCGCGTCATGATAAGCCC
>CABYJX010000063.1 GCA_902519405.1 uncultured Gammaproteobacteria bacterium | reverse complement strand
CAATACAGTAATATCCCTCATCTTCTAGTTGATGGAGAGCTGTACTTTTCCCTGATCCAGAACAGCCGCTAATTACAACGAATTCCATGGATTATATTATTCCCAGCTAGTTGCTAAGAAATGCATCTCTGAGGAATTTTTCGCTTGCCGAAGATTTCCACAAAATCTTTCCTGGCAAAATAACTTTGCAACCTCTGCAAGTATATCTAAATGATCTTGATGAGCTTTATACGGCACGATCAAGGCAAATAATAGATTGACGGGATATCCGTCTGATGAGTCAAAATCTATTTCGTGTTCCAGTGATGCTAAAACGCCCATTGGGGTAACACAAGATTCCACGCGGCAATGCGGAATCGCAACTCCCATGCCCAATCCGGTGCTGCCAAGCCTTTCGCGTGCCAAAAGGCTTTCATATACCTCTTTAGCTGAAATTCCTGATTGGTCAGAGCTAAAAGCAGAGGCTAATTCTTCAAAAATTCGTTTTTTACTCTTACCTACCATCTTGAAAAGGACTCTCTCTGGTATTAGCAAATCGCTAAATATATTCATACGAAAATATCAATGTCCTCGATTTTTTTCTTTAAATTTAATTAGTTGCCTATCAAGCTTATCGGTCATTAAATCTATGGCGTCATACATGTTTTCAGATTCTGCTGCGGCAAATATTTCTGCTCCAGCTACGTGCAACTTGGCCTCAGATTTTTGCACAGCGTTTTCTACTATTAATACAACATCGGTATTTGTTATTTGGTCAAAATGCCGCTCAAGCCGAAGAAATTTGTTTTCTACGTAACTCCGTAGCGCCTGGCTTATATCTACATGATGGCCACTCAAATTAATATGCATGATGTACTCCTCTTAAGCATGAAGATTTATTAATGGTAATTAGTGACTCCCTTACATAATCCTTTTCCTTTCGTTAGATGGCGCTATCAGCAGAGCATCACGATATTTGGCTACCGTTCTTCTTCGGATATCGATTCCTTGCTCATTTAAAATTTGAGTAATTCGGTTATCACTAAGCGGTTTTTTAGAATTCTCGGCAGCTACTAACTTTTTAATTAATGCTCTAATTGCAGTTGATGAGCATTCCCCACCTGAGGTTGTAGCAACGTGACTTGAAAAAAAGTACTTCAACTCCTTAACACCTCTTGGGGTGTGCATATATTTTCTTGTAGTGACTCGAGATATTGTCGATTCATGCATATTAATTGCCTCGGCAATGTCCCCTAATATCAAAGGCTGCATAGCTTCCTCTCCATGCTCTAGATATTTACGCTGTCTTTGAACAATTTCTTTTGCTACTTTCATTAGTGTTTCGTTTCGACTTTCTAGACTTTTGATAAACCATTTAGCCTCTTGCAAATTTTCCTTAATATAAAGATGATCTGCACTATCTTTCTTAGAAAACTGCATCATTTCCGCATAAACATTATTGATTTTTAATTTGGGTGCAATCTCTGGATTTAGTTCTACAATCCACCTTCCCTTCGAACATGACACATATACATCGGGAATAATATATTCAGTATTTTTTTCAGAAAAATGGTCACCAGGATTTGGATTTAAACTTTGAATCAAGCAAAGCACTTTTTTAAGAGATTCTTCACTTAAACGCATTCTTCGTATAATTTGAGGATAGTCAGAAGAGGACAATTGATTCGAATATCTTGATAATAAGATAATAGCCTCCTCGCGCCATTCCTTATTTTTATCGAGTTGTTGGAGCTGGATTAAAAGGCAGTCAGTTAGATCTTTTGCAAATACGCCTGGAGGATCAAAGTGATGAAGTCGATGTAATACAGCATTTATTTCATCGGTTTCTATTTCAAGTTTTGGATCTAAAGACCCATGTATTTCTTCTAAAGATAAAATTAATCTGCCATTTGAATCTATAGCATCAATAAGAGTCAGCGCTATAAGGCGATCTGAATCGCTAAAACGGGTTAAATTCAGTTGCCACAACAAATAATCCTTCAGAGATTCTTCGCTAAGATCAGATCGATTTTGTTCATAAAATTCTGATGACGATGGAATTGGAGCAGATGTGGGCATGAGGTCTTCCCATTGAGCATCGACAGGCAAATCGCTAGGAAGGTTAACTTCCCAATCAGTGTCATGCATTTCTTTTTCTGCTATGTGATCGTTAGAATTCTCGTTATCTTTAGCCGTGTCGGGCCCATTAAGATTAATTGTGGCCGTTTCATCATCCGGAGGATTGGGTGGTGTTTGCTCTTCATCAATCTCCAGTAACGGATTTTCTTCTAAACTTTGTTGAATTTCAGATTGCAAGTCAATGGTACTCAACTGCAGAAGTTTAATAGCTTGCTGCAGCTGAGGCGTCATAGCTAACGACTGATTCATTTTTTGCTGTAGGGACTGTTTCATAACAACCTGAAATTTGCTGCCTCAGTCATTTTATGTAAACAAGCAGTTTAGCGTCAGGTTAGCCCGAGAGGCAACAAATGTTGGCAAGGTAATTGCATTTTTCAAAGTTTCCCGAATATAACTAACGCGCTTTAGAGGGAAAAATCTGAACCTAAATATGTATCTTTGACCCTCCCATTAGAAATTATTTCCCTCGGCGTACCAGCAGCAATAACTTTCCCTTCACCAATGATATAGGCTGACTCGCATATATCTAAGGTATCTCTCACATTATGGTCCGTGATCAGAACTCCGATCCCGCGGAGTTTTAATTGTTTGATCATATCCTTAATATCATTAATCGAAATTGGATCCACTCCTGCAAAAGGCTCGTCTAACAAAACAAAATCTGGTTCTGTTGCTAAAGCTCTTGCAATCTCTACTCGACGTCTTTCTCCACCGGATAGACTTTGTCCCACATTATCCTTGATTTGTTCTATTCTAAAGTCGCTAAGTAGTTTTCTTAATTGAGCAAGTCGTTTTTTTTCATTCAGGTCTGGCCTAGTCTCAAGTATGGCTAGAATATTGTCTTCTACTGTCAGACCCCTAAAAATAGAAGCTTCTTGGGGCAGGTAACCGATGCCAAGGCGCGCTCGTTCATGGATTGGCATTGCAGAGGCGTCGTGGTTATTAATTTTTACTTTGCCTGCATCAAGCTTCACTAAACCTACAATCATGTAGAAACATGTTGTCTTTCCTGCGCCGTTAGGTCCAAGCAGACCCACAATCTGTCCCTGACGAACTTCAATCGAAACATCTTTAATTATTTTTCGGCCAGAGTAGGATTTTTGTAGATTTGTTGCTGAAAGAAGATTCATTCTTCACCGCCCCGTAGAATGTCGCGCGGTAAAATAACGTTTACTCGATTCTTGGTGGTGTTTACATCACTTTCCGCCACCACTTTCTGCTCGGAAATCGAGTAGGTGATTTTATCTCCTTTTACCATTGAGCTAGCTTGTTTCAACTCAGCATTTTTTTTCAATGTTATTAGGTTTGAATCTCTCTCGTAGATAATCTCAAAAGCAGCAGCTTCAATAGTCGCTTTCTCAGTATCAGGCTTTTGAGTAAGATTTACAGGCGTCCCAAAGGCTATTATTCTCCTTGCAGGTCCCTCAGTATGAAACACCTTGAGCACATCTGCCTTGATAGATAGGCTGCCCTGTTTCAACATGACATCCCCTGAATATACGGTATACCCCCCTTTTTCATTTCGCACAGCCGTATTTGATGAAAGTTCTATAGGTTGATCTTGGTCCGTGCGTAGCGCAGTTGATAGATCAGAATAGACAGTGAAAAAGAACAAAGATAGGAGGATCTTGAAATATCTAGTAGCAAAACTATTCGTTAACATTGAAATAGATAGTCTTCACTTGGTTTTGTAATTCTAGTTTCGATTTTTTTAGATCTGCTATCATTCCTTTGGCTATCGTATGACCTGCAACGTGTGAGACTGTCACTTGTTCTTTTGTCTGTGCTATTCTTTTTTTCAGATCAAACTTGACCTCGCTCGTTTCTACTTTGCTTTGAGTATTTTTGTTCATTACCAGTACATTCTCTCTTAGTATGACCAAAGAATTATCTTTCCTCATGACACCTCGCTCCGCTGACGCTACCCAAATATTTTTATTACCATCGTGCGTATGAATACGGGGTTTGACTAATTGCACCTCTTTAGATTTTGGGATATCAAGCGCGCTTTCCGCATCTACTACTTCCTGAAGCTTCCCAGAATTATTATATCTGTAGCTTGAAAAATCATAAAGATAAGTTTTTGCTACAAAATTATTTTCTTCTTTAAAGGCGCTCTCAAGTGGTATTTTCTTTTCACTAAGATAGAGCAAGATAGCTACGACCGAAATAAGAATCACTAACGCACGTGGAATTCCGATACTCATATAGTAGTTTTCATTTTTAGGTCGGATTATATGCATCAGGGAGCTATTGATTGAAGAATAATCTCGCATACCTCTCTAACCGCTCCTTGCCCACCTGGCCGGGTGCTTACCCAGTCAGCTCTTTTAATAACTTCGGTAATCGCGTCAGCAACGGTTAAGCCAATCCCGGCGGAGCTCATGGCTTCAATATCTGGCAAGTCGTCACCCATGAATGCACATTCATTGATCTCGATCTTTAGTTCTACACAGATATCATAAAGAGCAGCAAGTTTATTTTTTACTCCCTGCTTTACTATTCGGATTCCGAGTTCTTCTGCTCTTTTTTCGACAATAGTAGAGGTTCTAGAAGTTATAATAGCAACATGAATACCCGCACTAATGAGTTGTTTCAGCCCTAAACCATCTTTTACGTTAAATGCTTTCAGTTCTTGTCCACTATCAGAATAAAAGATTTTTCCATCGGTTAAGATCCCATCAACATCTAAAGCAAGTAATTTTAGATTGGCGAAATCCATTTTTAACTGATCACTCATTTAGGCTAGTCCAGACCGAAGTAATTCCATTAAGTGTAGGACTCCCTCTACCTTACTCTCAGAATCCGTTATCACGAGAGAAGAAATTTTATTTTCCTCCATGATGCTAGTAGCCTCCGCCGCAAGCATGGAACTTTTGACTGAAATTCCGTTTTGCGACATTACGGAGTCTATCAGTACAGATTGGAAGTCTGGAGAGGTTGATAATGCTCTGCGAAGATCTCCATCAGTAAATACACCCAAAAGAATATTACTCGAGTCAACTACTGTGGTCATTCCTAGGCCTTTCTGCGTAATTTCCATTAAACTCTCGGCAAGGTTTGTCCCTGACTTCACCATTGGAATTTCATCATCGGTATACATAAGA
>CABYJX010000062.1 GCA_902519405.1 uncultured Gammaproteobacteria bacterium | reverse complement strand
TGCATCTCAGTCTTTACGTAAGGTCATATTTCTAGTTTCTTACTACGGTACATATGAATGAAGAGATATTATGTTAGGGTCGCTTGGCGATGTTATTAAAAAGGTTTTTACATCGCTGCCAGCTGGCTTTATTACGTTTTTTAGTCGATTTTACGCCGCCGGTCAATTATCTAGTATTTTCAGGAGCAGGAAGCGCTGATCAGCTATGCGGTCATATTTATCGAGCTGGTAAAAAACGAGTTTTGGTGGTCACAGACAAAGAATTATGTAATTTAGGGATTGTGGAGAGAGCCATAAGCGGTCTGCGATCTCGTGGCATAGAGATCGGTCTTTATGATGGAGTATTGCCAGATCCAACCTTTGAACAGATTTCAGAGGGATCAAATGTTATGCGTACGTTTGGTGGTGATGCGGTTTTAGGTGTGGGTGGCGGGTCATGTATGGATGCAGCCAAAATAATCGCAGCAGCAGCCGTCACTGATGAAGATCCCCGTCAGTGGGTAGGTTTTAATAAGATCAAGCACGATGTACCGCAAATTTTTTGTATCCCCACTACTTCTGGTACAGGGGCTGAAACGACAATGGGGGGAGTGGTTAAAAATTCTGAGCTTAGAGAGAAAACCATCATATCTGATGCACGCCTAATGCCAGCTGCGGCAGCGCTTGATCCGGATTTAAGTATGAACTTGCCCTCAGCGATTACAGCAGCGACTGGAATGGACGCATTGACGCATGCTATAGAGGCCTATATTAGCCTCTGGGATCGAGGAACTAGTAAGGCGTCCTCTGCAGTAGCTATTGATCTGATTTATAAGTACTTACCAACCGCTTACGCTGATGGTGGTAATATTGAAGCTAGAGAGAGTATGTCTTTAGCGGCCTATTACGCGGGTATGGCAATTAACCAAGTTAATGTTGGTAATGTGCATGCAATCGCTCATCAGCTTGGAGGGCGTTATGGAATCCCCCACGGAGTTGCTAATGCGATGGTTTTACCACATGTGCTTGAATTTTGTTCTGATAAGGCTCTATTTGCGTTAGCCGAGCTTGGTAGGCTGGTTGGGATTGGTGACTTAAACTCTAGTAATGCAGTGCTTGCTAAGGACTTCATTATTTCTGTTTCCGATCTAAGGAATCAAGTTGGCATATCTCCGCAATCGGAATTAATTAAAAAAGAAGATCATTCAGTGCTGGCTGAGGCAGCGGTGAGAGAAGGCGCCACTTATCCAGTCAGAAAATTATTAGATAAAGAAACGACGATCCACATTCTTGAAAAACTTACCCTTTATTAAAGGTTTCTTGAGGCGGCAACTTAGATTTGTTCGTACAGATGGACGTTGTCGGAATGCTTCTTGCGACTAATTTGGCCTCGGTGCATCAGACAATTAAGATGTGCTATCGTCTCTCCTGTTGCAAGGCCCAAAGAATCTTCTCCAATCTCGCGTTTGAATAATGCAGGAAAACAATCTACCACTCTTCTCGGTTGCTTTAGAAAATTAAATAATCTATCTAAGTTTTTATTGTGTCCATCGATTAACTGACTAAGCCGCGCGTGTAGCCCCCTAAAGGGAGCTTCATGAGAAGGCAAAACGAGGAGATCATCGGGAAGTAGTTCACGTATTCGAGCATTAGAAATCAGCCATTCTTTTAGCGGATCTCCGTCAGGCTCAGTTGGGAATACGCTTACGTTTGGAGAAATCCGAGGAAGCACCTGATCCCCGGAAATTAGACATTTCAAAGCAGGGCAATATAGGCAAACATGTTCGGGAGAGTGTCCAGAACCTATGACTACCTGCCAATATCTATCCCCGATGGTTAGATTTTCAGAGGCAACTAATCGTCTATAGCTTGGTGGTAATGGTGAAATCCCAAATCCGAACATCCCGAACCGATTTTTGTATTGCTCTAGTTCAGCTGGCGAATATCCGGCAGCGGCATAAAATTTGATCGCTATATCAGGTGCTGGCTGTCCTGTGTCTGCTGCTAGAGTGCGGCACATTAGAAACTCTTCCCTAGACATCCAGAGAGGGCAATCAAACTTTTCTACTAGCCATCCAGCCAGCCCAACATGATCGGGATGCATGTGAGTACAGATCACTCGCGTTACAGGCTTATCTTTCATATGACCGCATAAAAGGTCTTCCCATATAGCGCGCGCATCAGGCAGATTTAAGCAGGTATCTACAACTGTCCATCCATCGCTCTCTTCCAATAGCCAAATATTAATATGATCGAGCGACATTGGCATAGGAAAGCGAACCCAATAAACGCCTTCAACTATTTCTTGCGGCACACCTGCGCCGGGATCCACATCCCGTCCCCAGGGATAGTGGAGTCCACGGTAAACTTCGTTATTTGTATTCAGCATAGAAACACTTGATCAAACATTTAGTCTATCTTGAGAAAGCGAATTTATTGAGCAAAGCCAAAACTATCCGACGTCACGACTTGTTTCAGCCCAATAGCGTGCTCGAACTGTTTTCTTATCAGGTTTCCCCACCGGGGTCATAGGGAGCGATTCCTCATAATCTATTGATTTTGGAGAATGAACCGAACCCTTAGCTTTCTTTACAAGCTCCTGTAATTCCTCAGTTAATAGTTCATTCGCCGACAATCCTGGTTTCAAAACAATCACTGCTTTTACTGCTTCGCCCCATTTTTCATCTGGCACACCAACCACAATTGCTTGTGAAACCGCGTCATGTCTTGAGAGTACATCCTCTATTTCACGAGGGAAGACATTAAAGCCTCCAGTAACAATCATATCTTTGGTTCTATCCACAATATATAAGAATCCATCTTCGTCTAATTTTCCCACGTCACCCGTGTGTAACCAGCCACCTGAAAATACTTTGCGTGTTTGTTCGGGCATATCTTTATATTCTTTCATTACCAAAGGTCCCCGGACACATATTTCGCCAGGCTCACCTCTGGAGACTTGTTCTCCTTTCTCATCTAGAAGAGCAAGATGCATCCAAGGTGTGGGACGCCCACAGGCTCCCAAGCGTTCAGGATGAGTCAGATCATGCTCGTCACGTTTCATATTTGCCAGTACCATCGGTGCCTCAGATTGACCATAAAACTGATAAAATATTGGCCCCCAAAGCTCAATGGCTTCGCGCAATCTTCCTGGGCTGATTGGTGAAGCGCCATAGAAAATTGTTTCCATGCTTGCCATTCCATTTCCCTTTGCTCTAGGAGAATCGAGGAGAAAATAGAGCATCACTGGGACAAGCATAGTCGCAGTAATTTGATGTTTTTGCACCATGTCAAAAAACGCGTCTGGGGTGAAGCCTTGCATTACATAGAAGGCCCCACCCTGTTGTAATACAGGCACGAAAAAAGCAGCGGCGGCATGCGAAAGAGGTGTAGCGATCAACATACGCAACTCAGAAGGAAATTCCCACTCCGCTAATTGGATTTGGCTCATATATGCTGTAGCTCTATACGTACTCATAACACATTTGGGTTTTCCGGTCGTGCCCCCAGTAAACGTAATGGACGAAATATCATCTGGATTCACATCTGGTGCGGAGAGTGGCATCGGTGAAAATCTTGCGGACAGTGCAAGATAATCAAGCCCGACCTTCGATGATCCGAAAGAAAGAAGCTTTAAATTTGGGAGACGATCTTTAAGTGCTGCAGCGTGATCATCGAATGCTGTTGGATCGTAAACTAATGCGTCGATCTCGGCCGCCTCAAGCGCATATACATGATCATCGAGTGATCCCAGGGGATGAAGGGGGGATCCCGCACACCCTGATAATTGCATAGCTGCAATGTTATATAGTACTTCAGGCCGGTTAGCGGACAAGACAGCCACTCGACTACCAATACCTAGGTTTTGCTCAAGAAGTGCTTGCACCATCTTGCTAGTTGCCTCTCTCACTTCTCTGTATGTAGCAGTATTTTCTCCTAAAAAAAGACATGGCTCTTCATTATGACGATTTAATCCCTCGATCAGAAGATCAGGCATGATAGGAGGTGAGTGCAATTCAGTATTTATCAATGGGCTCTCCACGAACTTTTATAGCGCTAAACCATTTTTAAGAACTCGAATAGTTTCTTCATGTGCTCTTTGATTGACCTTGGCTTCAGCAAAAAAATGTGACCCATGAAATGTCCCTGGAAAAGAATGAAGCTCCGTTTGTACGCCTTCTTGCATCAGCTTTAACGCGTAGAGTATTCCCTCATCACGAAGTGGATCAAATTCCATTGTTGATATATATGTACGTGGCAGTCCTCTCAGATCCTTTGCTCGGGCAGGAGAGGCATAAATAGGAACATCATCATCGCCGGGGCTAAAAGCATCGCCAAGATAGTATCTCCAACTGAGTTCCGCAAGTTTCTTGTCCCAAATAGGCGTATCGGAAAATTGTCGCATACTCAGTGTATTTAATCTGTCGTCCAGCTCTGGAATCCCAAGGTATTGGAAACATATAGGTGGGCCATTACGATCTCTAGAAAGAAGAGCGATTGCAGCACAGAGACCTCCCCCCGCACTGAGACCATAAATACCAACGCGGCTTCTATCGATCAGAAGATGATCAGCCGACTCAGAAACCCAAGAAAGCGTTGCATAGCAATCGTTCAGGCCCGCTGGATACGGATATTCAGGAGCGAGTCGGTAACCAACAGATACCACGACAATTCCCAATTCTCTACACAAGGCGAGGCATGTTTGTTGCTCAGAATCAAGGCTTCCTATTACAAACCCACCACCGTGAACATGTATCAGTCCACCACCTATTTTCGTTTCGCGGTGTTTTGGCGTGTATATCCTGATAGGAACTTCATGCCCATCAAGCTCAGACTTTACGGTTTCGTTAGTTACTAGTACATCTGAAAAATCTAACTCGATTGCTTTTGCAAAGCTCTCTAGGGTTGATCGACACGTGATGGGATCCGATAGATCTAATTCAAGAGTTCTGTCGGGTAGTTCACGCATCATCCTGTCTATTTCTGGATCGAAACAATATCCCATACTATCCCCTACGAATAAGATCTATTCGAATATAAGTTTTGGAATGCAGCAGTAGCGTACATTAATATAATATTTTCTCACCTCATGATCTGGGATTAGTCTATTTTTCGCTTTACGACACACACGTGATTACTTTCTTCCCAGCATTGCTTGCCTGATGTTAGGTCTAGTCGTTTTGATTGACAACCAAATATCTAAAAATGTTTCTCCAAAAATCGGATCCTCAATATTACCAATTGTTTTTCCATTATAAAAAAATTGATTTTTTTCATTTTTATATAATTCAAATA
>CABYJX010000061.1 GCA_902519405.1 uncultured Gammaproteobacteria bacterium | reverse complement strand
TTGAGAGAGAGCCTAATTTGGATGAAGGAGTCTTAAATTGTGATTTAGATGATCTTAGAGATTGCGCGGGTTTAGTTATGGGAAGTCCGACAAGATTTGGCAATATGGCTGCCCCACTAAAATACTTCATTGATCAATCCTCTAGTCTTTGGCTCAGCGGTGCTATGATCGGAAAGCCGGCTGGTGTTTTTACTTCGACATCAAGCCTTCATGGTGGACAAGAAACAACCTTAATCAGCATGATGCTGCCACTTTTGCATCATGGAATGCTAATTTGCGGATTGCCATATAGCGAGCCAGAATTAATGCGCACTACTGGCGGCGGTACACCTTACGGACCTAGTCATTGGTCTGGCCACGATGGAAGTATAAAAATCACACACGGTGAAAAAATCATGTGTCGTACCTTGGGTAGTCGTGTTGCTAATCTTTCAATGAAATTAGAAGGTTAACCTAGAAGTTGTTCCACTAGTTTCAGTTGCTTCGGTGTCAGCCCTCTAAGTCAGATAAAAGATGATCTAATTCGTTAACTAGATCATTAAATATTTCAATTGTGTCGGAGATTGGTTGCGATGTTGTCATATCAACACCAGCTTTTTTTAGCAGCTGAATAGGATAATCGCTATTGCCTGATTTTAATAATTCGAGAAACCTTTGACGAGCAGATTCTCCGCCTTCCAAGATATTCTTTGCAAGTGCAGTTGCCGCTGCAAAAGAAGTAGCATATTGATATACATAGAAATTATCAGTCCTCAAAAAATGTGGTATCCGGCTCCATTCTGATGCATTTAGTGGATCGGCATAGACAGCGCCTCCATAATACTTATCAAAAATATTCGAATAGAGTTTATTTAGACTATCTTTAGTAAGTGCACCGCCGTTCTCTACTAGGGCGTGGGCTTGCATCTCGAAATCTGCAAAAGAAGTTTGTCTATAGAACCCTCCTCGAAACTCATCTAAATAACTTTGCAATAGAAACGCCTTTTCTCTAGGAGACCTAGTCTCGCTAAGCATTTTTTGCATCAAGATTGCCTCATTTGTCATCGAGGCAACCTCCGCGATAAAAGTACGATAATCACCATAAACATATGGCTGATTTTTTCGGCTTAGATAGCTATGTAAGGAATGTCCATATTCATGAGCTAGAGTTGAGACATCGCCAAGAGTTCCCTCATAATTCATGGATAGATAAGGCTTAGAGTTGTAGGTGCCCCAGCTATAGGCACCGCTTCGTTTACCTTTATTTTCGAAAGCATCGACCCATCCTTCATCGAAACCTCTCCAATACAGGGCGAGATAATCATCTCCAAGTGGGGCTAGAGCCTCAGCTACTATCGTCTTTGCTTTTGCAAAAGGAATATTCTTAGTTGGTGGTTCGATCATAGGCGCATATAGATCCCATATCTCGAGGCGTTCTACCTTTAGCATTTTTCGTCTCAATTCAAGATAGCGTTGCAGTGGTTCCGAGCCTTCTTGGACGGTTTGTAATAGATTGATATAAACAGATTGTGGGATAGCGTTACTGTACGTGGCAGCGTGCAAAGCAGAATTGAAGCCTCTCGCCTTTGCTAAAAATACTCTACTTTTGACATGGCCTTCGTAATTAGCGGCTAGGGTATTACCAAGTTTTTCGTACGCAATGAAAAGATTTTTCCAAGCAGACTCTCGCACCGCACGAACGTTTGAACGAAGATAAGCACCGTAACGAGCCTGTGTAAGCCGAACTACCTTACCACTTTCGTCCCTGATTTCAGGTAAATCTAAATCAGCATTATCCAGAGCGGAAAAGACGCCTTGAAAACGTCCTAATGGATCGGAAGCCATGGCTAAAAGTTTCTCTTGAGACTGTGAGAGTGTGTAGGGAGTCATTCTTTTGAGTTCATTAAAAAAGTGACGATAGATTTCAAGTGCGGGAGTTGCAGATATCATTAGCTTCAATTTCTCATCAGGAATCTCTAGTATTTCCGGGGTATAAAATGAAGTAGCCTGCTGATAGTTTGAGTATAGGGTCTGCGCCTCGGAAAAACGTGCAGCATTCTTACCAATCCGAGTATCCTCATTGGATTTTAATCCGGCGTAGACATAAAGATTTCCAACAACTTGACTAACAGACTCTCTAGCCTGAATTGCCTCTAGTAAATCACCTCCACTTTTTCCAAGTTGGCCTCGAAATTTATCTAAATCAGAAATTTGCCTAGCTATCAGATTAAAATCATCGTTCCATGCGTCTGCATCTATATACATTGAGGACAAGTCCCATTTGTACTCGTCAGGGATATCAGAACGGTTTCTAGCATCATTTTCAGGGGCTGGACTGGAAGCGATATTGGATTCTGAAATGCTTTCGCTTACTTCTCTTTGGGTACATGCGGTTAAAATGGTAAAGGTGATGATGGATATTAAAACGATACGACTAGGATGTCTTAATAGCTTCATGAATACTCACTGATAGAAGTTGATTTAGAAAGTTTAGATGTTTTGACCCAAGAGTTCACTTTGTTTTGAATAAATCTTCCACCAATTGTTGAGATCAGAGAGTATAAGGTACAGACAGGGCACCAATAAAAGTGTAATTACCGTGGCAAATATAATACCGAATGCGAGCGAAACCGCCATTGGAATTATTTCTTGAGCCTGAACACTTGTTTCTAGCAACATTGGCGCAAGCCCAAAGAATGTGGTGAGGGAAGTGAGTAAAATCGGTCTAAAGCGTCGAGCCCCTCCATCAAGGATCGCCTTTCGCAAATCCGAGCCCCCTAGAACAGATTTATTTATATAATTTACTAAAATTAAACTATCATTAACAACTACTCCACTAAGGGCGATAATTCCCATTAAAGACATCATGCTCATCGGGTGTCCCATAACCCAGTGACCAAAAACAGCTCCGATCACGCCAAAAGGAATGACTCCCATAATAATTAGTGGTTGGAGATAAGATTTCGTAGGTATAGCAAGAAGCGCGTAAATCGCAAATAGAGCTAATGCAAAACCATAGGCCATACTGGTAACCACTTTCTTTTCCTCGTCAGAGATGCCCGAGACTCCCCAAGACAACCCTGGATATTTAGTTACTAATTCAGGCAGCACTCGACTAGTTATATCTGACATGATTCTGCCCGGCTCTACTATGTCTTTGTTAGCTTCTGCTGTAATTTCTGCGGCGCGTTCATAATTGATATGAGTTGCCTTCAGTAAACCTTGCCGTACGTCGACGCTAGCCACGGTATTTAGTGGAACTTCCTCTCCTTCAGGAGTTCTAATATACATACCATCTAGACTTGCGATTGTTTTTCTATCCGCCTCGGGATAGCGAACCATAACTTTAATCTCATCTATCCCGCGCTGAACCCTCTGTGCTTCGGCGCCGTAAAAAGCATGACGAACCTGATTTCCTAGATCCATAAGCGTTAATCCCAGAGATTCAGCTTCTGGGAGAACATTGAGATGAAATTCGTCGGAGGTGTCACTAGCGCCATTTCTAATGTCATAAAGTCCTTCATAGCGGCGCAATGCGTCCTCAAGATCAGCGGAGGCTAGACTTAACTTATCCAGATCATCATGCATTAAGTCTAAGGCTATATCTGGTCCGAATTCATTCGAAGGATCTGCTGCGGAGATGGACAAGACTTCCACTGCATGCAGAAAGCCAAGTTCCTTCCGAAATTTTCGTTCAATCTCGCGAGTTGATATCGCCCTTTCATTCTCCTTAGTGAGTTCGATCACCATAATGCCATTTATTCTATCCCAGCCATAGGTAGCAAAATGTTTGACTAAGCCTTTCTTATCTCCCGTATCCTCGATATAAGAATCTTCCACACGACTGAGAGCTGCCCTAACTATATCCATAGACTGAATGGTCTCTTGAATCGGGGCACCCTCCCTCATTCTTATCTCTACCTGTAGAAATTCCCCAGGTACTTCAGGTGCGATCACTGTCCGGACTATCCCTCCACTGAGAAGACCAAAGCAAAGAATCAGAATAGAAATGAAAAAAGCGAGCGTCGCGTATCTATTTTCGATACAGGTTTTTACAGCTGGTCTGTAAAAATGTTCTATGAACCTTCGAAGTCTAGCATTCATACCTTCCTGAATTCTGTCAATTTCCAGCAAGAACTTATTTCGAGTAGGTTTGCTATGTGCTAGATGTGCTGGCAGAATCCATTTAGATTCAATAAGTGAAAAGCACAAGCACAACGTCACTACTTGCCCACACGCTTCTGGGAAGGCCGCAAAAACCCCATCTATAAACAACGTAGGCATAAACGCAGCTATTGTCGTTAAAACACCGAAGGTAGCTGGAATTGCCACCTCATGTACACCCGTGATGACGCTTGAAATCCCTGGTCCAGTCCTCTCTTGCTGAGCGTAAGCACTTTCCCCAATAATAATTGCATCATCGACGACTATTCCCAGCACAAGAATGAAACCAAATAAACTGATCATGTTTAGGCTGGCGTCAACGTATGGTGTATTAAGGATTGCCATAGCACCAAAAAAAACAAACAGGAATTCCTACCATAACCCAGAAGGCAAGTTTTATCTCAAGGAATAATGCGAGGGTTATGAATACTAGCAACGCTCCCATGGCGAGATTTCGAAGCATCATTCCTAATCTGTCTTTTAAGTAGTAGGTGCTGTCACCCCATACAGTGAGCTCCACTCCCTCAGGTAGCGTAGTAACTTTGTTGTCGATGTATGCCTTAGCGGTGTTGGCGGTCTCAACGATATCCTGCGAACCCATTGCATAAACATCAATGTTTAAGCCATAGTTTCCATCGAAAGAAGCAAAGCCCGATCCATCGACAAAACCGTCATTAACCGTGGCGATATCTCCCAAAAGTAACCGAGTTCCGTCAGGAAAAGTTTTAAGAACGATGGATTCGAAATCTTGCTGCACATATGCTTGTCCAATTGTTCGAAGTGTAATATCTCCATTGCGAGTTTGTAGAGAGCCAGCGGGGAGATCTAACGAAGATTTTGAAATCGTTTCAGCCACTTTGCCGAGGCTAAGGTGATACTCTCGGAGTAAGGTTTCTGAGATCTCAATTGCGATTTCATAGTCGCGTGCGCCGAAAATCTTTGCAGCTGATATCTCTGGAAACGATAGCATTTCACGGCGAACTTCCTCCGCTAATGATTTCATATCCCGTTCATCCAGAGCACCCGATACAGCGACTGACAAAGCTGGAAATCGGAGCTCCGGAATAGCTACAATTGGTTTTTCAGCAGCGTCGGGAAAAGTTTGTATGGCATTGACGCGATTTTCCACATCGGACATTAATTCCGACAAATCCACCCCCTCTTGGGGTTGAACGATAACCTGAGCTCTAGA
>CABYJX010000060.1 GCA_902519405.1 uncultured Gammaproteobacteria bacterium | reverse complement strand
ACCACTTCATACTAATGGTATGTTATTTGAGGCATTTAATGCTGATGATGAAACCATATTTCAGAATACTTATTATTCTGTCGGAGGCGGTTTCATCGTCGACCACAGCCAATCAGATTCCCTTTCGATAGAGGAGCATGTTACCGAACTACCTTATTCATTTGCGTGCTGTGATGACTTATTGTCACTATGTAAAGAGAATAAGCTATCTATAAGTGAGTTAATGATCGAAAACGAAAAGGTATGGCGAAGCGAAGATGAGATTCGACATGGAATTTTCGGCTTGTGGCGGGTCATGGACGGGTGTATTTCTCGCGGCTGTCAGTCTGAGGGCTTTCTTCCAGGTGGATTGAACGTAGAGCGCAGAGCAGCAAATTTATATAAGCAATTAAGGACTAACAAAAACTCATTTGGTGACGATTCACTTGGCAGCTTAGACTGGGTAACATTGTACGCCCTTGCCGTGAATGAGGAAAATGCGGCTGGCGGACGCGTAGTGACTGCACCAACCAATGGAGCCGCTGGTATTATCTCAGCAGTACTAAAATATTATATTGATCACTGCGAGGGAGCAGATCACGATCGCATTATTAATTTTTTCTTAACAGCTGCAGCTATTGGGATACTCTATAAAACTAATGCATCCATCTCTGGAGCAGAAGTGGGATGCCAAGGGGAGGTTGGGTCGGCTTGTTCTATGGCAGCGGGGGCACTTACCGAAGTATTGGGTGGGACCCCCGAGCAGGTAGAAAATGCAGCCGAAATTGCGATGGAGCATAACTTGGGTTTGACTTGCGATCCGATTATGGGGCTTGTCCAAATACCATGTATTGAAAGGAATGCTATGAGTGCGATCAAGGCAATTTCTGCCGCCAGACTCTCACTACGAGGAGATGGTACGCACATGGTTTCGCTAGATAAAGTGATTCTTACAATGCGAGAGACTGGTAGAGATATGAAGGAAAAATATAAGGAGACGGCACGTGGAGGGTTAGCATTAAATGTACTAGAAGTACCGGTGAATATTGTAGAATGTTAGTCCCATCGTTAAAAGGAAAAAAATGGGCGCCTAACAAATCTAGTAAATTAGAAAGGCCGATGACAGGATGTATTTTTAAAACTTTTAAAATTAGGCCCTGAATATATGAAACTCAAACCTTGCAAATTCAATTTAGCATTCCTTCCTCTAATACGAAGTCTACTATTTCAGTCAATCCGTCCGATGCTTTCAGATTACTGAAGACGAAAGGTAGATCAGCTCGCATTTTCTTGGCATCCCTATCCATCACCCCAAGATCTGCGCCAACAAGCGGGGCTAAATCAGTCTTATTTATTACGAGCAAATCGGACTTTGTGATACCCGGTCCGCCTTTCCTAGGGATTTTATCTCCCGCCGAAACATCAATAACATAAATTGTGAGGTCAGATAATTCTGGGCTAAATGTAGCTGCTAAATTATCGCCTCCACTCTCTATAAATATAAGATCCAAATCGGGAAATCTGTCAAGTAGATCATCAACTGCATTCAGATTCATTGAGGCATCCTCTCGGATAGCGGTATGCGGACAGCCTCCGGTCTCTACACCTACGATACGATCCTCCGACAGTGCCTCTTTCCTAAGAAGAAATTCAGCGTCCTCTCTTGTATAGATATCGTTGGTAATTACCGCAAGGTTGTACTTATTTCGCAACTCTAAGCACAGTGCTCGCACAAGCGCCGTCTTTCCTGATCCAACCGGTCCACCGATCCCAACCCTTAAAGCAGGTTTTATTTGATTCACAAAAAGTATCCTCCTTGATTTAAGATCTATATAAGCGGGCTTCCATAAGTTCATGACGCGAGGACATTATGGCCAGTCCGTGAAGAGATGCTCCGTAGTCCGAATCCTGAGATAATTCAATTGCCCTTGGAACAGCTTTCGAAATTAAATCGCACAGTCGATAAAGTATACTTTGGGCCGCACTCTGGCCAAGAGGTAATGACTTAGTGGCAACCATCACTTGACCCTCCAGCCAATTATAGGCCATCCCCGTTAACAACTCATCAAGCGAGATACACCAGGCAATCCCAGCACAAGCAAACTGCGTCACAAAGGAGGGTGTTTTGGAAATTCCCGTTTCAACATTCATTGAAATGAGTACCCGGCGCAGAGCTCGACCCATCTCAATATCTTCCAATAAAAGTTCTTTAGACTCTCGACTTGCTTGGACGTAGCAGTCTATGTCGCTAAGGTGCTGCCATTCTTGTTTTTTCACTGCATTATAAGCCTGAACAAGCGCCGGCAAATCTAATTGACCGACGCCAAAAAGGAAAACGCCCTCTATCCACTCTGCCGCACTTTCACCGTCTTTGATTGAGCCTTGAGCTATCGCCCATTCTTGAGCCTGAGAATAAGCATAAGCCCCTACAGGTAGATTCTGAGAGGATAATTGCAACAAGCGAGGCAAGCTGTTATTCATGGCTAGAGTAGGCGCCATCATCTGGCTGAAAAGCGGTACACACTCGTTCAACCTTTAAACCAAGACCCTTAACCATTTCATCCAAAACATGGTCAGCTTGATAAATCAATGAGTCTGTATTTATCTGAACCTGCACATGACGGTTACCCAGGTGATAAGCAGCTCTCGTAAGCAACATGTTGTCCCCAGATGTCGCTCTGGAGACGGGCTCATCTGCTGCAACGACACGCACATACATTCCGTTATCTGCAGCAAGTAAATCATCTTGACGCAGAGTTTCTCCGCGGTTTAAAAACCATGCCACTATTTGTCCATCATCAGCAGTGGCTTTGCCGCGGCTTCTATTGCGCTGATCGAAAGGAAGATAAATATCAAGATCTGAAGACCCAACCTTCAACTTCTCGTAGCACCTCACGATCAGAATAGAAAGTAGCGTTGCGCAAGAGGCAAAACTTCAGCAGGTTCACACGTGATAATCTCGCCGTCAGCCCTTACTTCATAGGTTTCAGGGTCGACCTCCACCACAGGCTGATAATCATTCAGAATCATATCCTTCTTCTGAATGTTGCGACAATTAGCCACCGCCGAGAGCTGTTTTTTTAAACCCAAATTATCTAAATCACCGGATTCCAAGCTGTCGCGACTCACAAAAGTCACCGCTGTAGATGCTGGGGCACCGCCAAAAGACCCAAACATAGATCGGTAATGCACCGGTTGAGGGGTAGGAATTGAGGCGTTTGGATCACCCATTGGCGCCGCCGCAATCATACCTCCTTTTAGTATGATTGCCGGTTTAGTTCCAAAGAAAGCGGGTTTCCACAAAACAAGGTCAGCAAGTTTACCTATTTCAACCGATCCAACCTCCGCTGCAATTCCGTGTGCAATCGCGGGGTTAATTGTATACTTTGCGATGTAGCGCTTAACCCTAAAATTATCTGCTCCAGAGTCCTGAGGCAATTCTCCTCGCTGAACCTTCATTTTGTGCGCAGTCTGCCAAGTTCTGCAAATTACTTCGCCAACTCTGCCCATCGCTTGAGAATCGGAAGCGATCATTGAAAACGCACCGAGATCATGAAATACATCTTCTGCTGCGATAGTTTCTTTTCTAATACGAGAGTCTGCAAAGGCAACATCTTCCGGAAGATTCGAATCCAAATGATGACAAACCATGAGCATATCTAAATGTTCGTCAACCGTATTGATTGTGTAAGGACGAGTAGGGTTTGTTGATGATGGGAGAACATTCGGCAAACCGCAAGCTTTTATAATATCGGGAGCATGACCACCACCGGCTCCCTCTGTATGGAACGTGTGGATTGTTCTTCCCTTAAAGGCATCGATCGTGTCTTCTACGAAGCCAGATTCATTGAGTGTATCCGTATGAATCGCTACTTGTACGTCATACTCTTCTGCAGCACTGAGACA
Source organism: uncultured Gammaproteobacteria bacterium (assembly GCA_902519405.1). Classification (GTDB taxonomy): domain Bacteria; phylum Pseudomonadota; class Gammaproteobacteria; order Pseudomonadales; family Halieaceae; genus CABYJX01. The sequence goes on along the minus strand of CABYJX010000060.1, from coordinate 1,965 downwards.
CGTATCAATAGCCTGGGGAGTTGTTCCCCAGTCCTCGTGAAGCTTCAGTCCCATTGCGCCGGCCCTTATCTGCTCAACCAACGGCAAAGCCAGACTCGCATTACCTTTCCCCATAAAACCTAAATTCATAGGAAACGCTTCAGCGGCCTCTAACATTCTCTGGATATGCCAAACACCAGGCGTGCAGGTGGTCGCATTTGTTCCGGTTGCAGGGCCAGTACCTCCACCCAGCATCGTGGTAACACCACTCATCAGCGCCTCTTCGATCTGTTGAGGACAGATAAAATGAATATGTGCATCGACCCCACCGGCGGTCAAGATATGTCCTTCTCCTGCAATAACTTCTGTACCAGCCCCAATGACAATGTCCACGGATGATTGAGTATCAGGATTCCCTGCTTTACCCACGGCTGAAATACGTCCCGACTTGATACCAACGTCAGCCTTTACAATACCCCAATGATCCACTATCAGGGCATTAGTTATTACTGTATCCACCGAGTGCTCACAACCTACTTGACTTTGGCCCATCCCGTCTCGGATTACTTTTCCTCCTCCAAACTTAACTTCATCGCCATACACCGTGAAGTCCTTTTCAACTCTTATCCAAAGATCCGTATCCGCTAATCGCACTCTATCTCCGGTAGTCGGACCGAACATGTCGCTATAAGTCTTTCTGGATATGCTAGTCATTCTGTAGTTGATCTCCAATGGATCCCATTACTTCGCCGCGGAATCCATAAATCTTCTTATCTCCTGAATACTCGACCAATTCAACGGTTCGAGATAACCCTGGTTCGAATCTCACCGCCGTGCCAGCTGGTATGTTAAGTCTGTAGCCACGGGTACCCTCGCGCTCAAATTTCAGTGCTCGGTTGGTCTCGAAAAAATGATAGTGAGAGCCTATCTGAATTGGTCGATCACCTGTATTAAAGACTTCGATTGAAAAACTATTTCTACCCGAATTGAGCTCTATGGGATCGTCATCAAGATCATATTCACCTGGTTTCACGATTCTTCACCTCGCCCACTATGTGGCATTTAGATAACCGGTTCATGGACTGTTACTAACTTTGTGCCATCAGGAAACGTGGCCTCTACCTGAACTTCACCAAGCATATCCACAACTCCATCCATGACATCATCTTTGGTTAAAATTGTCTTGCCTAGCGACATTAGTTGCGCAACTGTCTTACCCTCGCGGGCTCCCTCCATTACTTCTGACGAGATTAATGCAACTGCCTCTGGATAATTCAGCTTAAGCCCCTTAGCCTTGCGACGTTCAGCCAAAAGAGCCGCAGTAAATATTAGTAGTTTATCTTTTTCACGTGGGGTTAATTCCATAGACGATCTTTCCTAGGTATTCCAAATTCGGGGAGTTTCACCAGCCTCAATAATATTCTCCAGCCCCAGCTTTAAACGCATTTCATTAAACCCTTCACGACACTCCTCTGCAGATTCACCCAAGTAACGACCCAAAATGAGGCTTTCTTTAAAACTGAATCCCCAAAATTGTGCGGTATAATTTGCACTGAGTTCCTCCACTACCGATATTATCTCTTTACGGAGCTGTTTTGCCATGTGCTCGGGTAAAGAAGCAATTAGCGTACCAAAAATATGATTATCGCCGAATCCCCATCCCGCACGCATCATTGGTGATGCCGGTATCAATTCTATACGCTCTCGATGAATCAGTTTTCCACCACGAAATAAACGCACTCTCTGAATAACATGGCCATTCGAGAAACTCTCACCACTCGCGTGACGACCAAGGCATTGTATATCCCATCCAAGAAACGTGCTATCACCCTCGAGACAAATTTCTAACTCTAGCTCCGCATTGGCACCACAAAAAAAAATATTCTCCTGCGGTACCCATTCGATTAGCGAATCTCCAGCAGCGTGAATGTGCACTCTTTGCTGCTGCTTTAAACCATCGATACAGCGATAGAATTTTCCTGCCGA
>CABYJX010000059.1 GCA_902519405.1 uncultured Gammaproteobacteria bacterium | reverse complement strand
CGCTGAGCGTCTTTTGGAGAAAGCTAGTCAACTAGAGGACGACCTAGTGATCGTCATGCGAGTATATTTTGAGAAACCTCGTACTACAGTAGGTTGGAAAGGATTGATTAATGATCCTGGTCTTGACGATACTTTTGAAATAAATCGAGGCCTTCGCTTAGCGAGAAAACTCTTGCTCGATCTCGCTGACATGGGGCTTCCCACGGGAACGGAATATTTGGATCTCATAAGTCCTCAGTACATTGCCGATTTAGTATCTTGGGGAGCCATAGGTGCGAGAACAACAGAAAGTCAAACGCATCGAGAACTGGCCTCAGGACTTTCTTGTCCAGTAGGATTTAAAAATGCAACTAATGGCGATATCCAAGTAGCCATTGATGCTATAGGTTCTGCGATCAAGCCTCATCATTTTCTCTCCGTCACTAAATCAGGACAGTCAGCAATTTTTCATACAAAAGGAAATGAAGATTGTCATGTCATCTTGCGGGGGGGTCGTGCGCCTAACTACGATATGTTCTCTGTGGACGATGCATCAGATCTATTAGATAAAGCGGGACTTCCAAAAAGAATAATGATCGATGCAAGCCACGCTAATAGTCGCAAGAAACCGAGGAGGCAGATTGATGTCACGATCGATATCGCTAATCAAATTCGGCGAGGTGATGGACGTATTTTTGGAGTAATGCTCGAGAGTAATCTTGTCGAAGGCAGGCAAGATGTCGCTGATAATTGTACCTTAACATACGGACAAAGTATTACCGATGCTTGCATGTCCTGGGAGGATACGGAGAAGTTACTATTAGAGCTGGCGGAAGCTTCGAGAGCACGCAGGTAGGCGCCGCCGCGATAGTTGAGACGATATCATGCATTTAGGATTTACATCGATGAATACAGCTGACGATCCCGAGCCGGATTTATTGGCCAGGACATTGGAACAGGCTGGATTCGAATCACTCTGGTATGGTGAACATAGTCACATCCCTGTAGCGCGCCAGACACCTTATCCTCCTGGAGGGCAATTACCTGGGCCTTATAAGAAGATGATGGATCCATATATATCTTTGACAGCAGCAGCATCTGCAACAAAAAAATTAAAAGTGGGTACCGGCATAGCGTTGTTATTGGAGAGAGAGTTGTTGTCTCAGGCCAAAACAATATGTTCGCTGGATCGTCTCAGTGAAGGAAGGTTGATGATTGGTTGTGGAGTTGGATGGAACGAAGAAGAATTTAATAATGCGTCAAACCTACCATGGAATCGTCGTTATTTAGCACTAAAGGAAACGGTTGCGGCGCAACGAGCCTTGTTTACCGAGCAGGAGCCAGAGTTCTATGGAGAGCTAATAAGATTCGAAAAAGTTTGGTTTGAGCCGAAGCCTCACCAATCAGGGGGCCCACCAATTATTTTTGGGGCTATGGGTCCCATGGGACTTAGACATACTGCACAATGGGCAGATGGCTGGATGCCAGTAGACATAGCCTTACCTGATATCCCAAAAGCGATAGCCGATTTTCAAGATCTCGTCAACTCATATGGTCGTAATCCCGCAGAGGTGGAGATAACTATGGTTGTCATGTCTACTGTCACTAGCGACTTACTTAAATCCTACCGCGACATGGGTATCCATCGTTGTAATATCGGAGTCGGAGTTGAAAACTGGGATCGACCAGAAGCGGTAATGCCCATGATTGAGAAGTTCGCAGATTTGATACCCGAGCTAGTTAATTAATCAAGCTCTGTTACTATATTAATTATCGCTGGAAGCGTCCCGTGCTCTAGCCATTTGATCAAGGTAGGTTAACATTTCCATTGTATTGCTTGAAGTTGCTAGGATGGGAGCCTCGTATACGTCTTGCACATAATCTGCACTGGTTGGTTCTCAGGTCTTGCATAAAACATCCAGTCGGCAAGATGTGAAGCCAGACGCAAATCCTTTTGAATTAATTCCTTCCCTGGTTGATTATTTTTACGATATCGTGGTTCGCTAATAAAATAATCATTTCCGCTTACATAGATATAGGATCCTTCGACTCGGAGACCACACATAAAGTTGATCATAGGTTTCACCCTCGTAATGCTGCAAGACGAAGATTACGCCCCTACTACTAATATAAGCTATGCATTCTATCAAAAGATCTGGTCTATCTGATTAGGATATACTTTTGATTTACGGTATGTTTCTTTAATCCCTCCTTTTGGGGGGTTAGAGAGAGTAAAGAGGCGCATGGAATGAGAGATTCAAACGATGACCAAATGGCCAAATACTGGAGCAAAAATCTTTCATTGATGCTTCGACTTTTTTTGATTTGGTTTGTGGTGAGCTTTGGTTGCGGTATTGTGCTTGTCGATTGGCTGAATCAATTTCGATTGGGAGGATATCCGATGGGATTTTGGTTTGCTCAGCAGGGCTCAATTTTTATCTTTATTGGACTCGTCTTCTATTACGCTCATAAGATGTCTTCAATTGATCATGAATTTGGCGTAGACGAAGAGGCTGATTAGTCTGTCATGGATTTGCAATTATTAACCTATCTTGTCGTGGGTGCGAGTTTCGCGCTTTATATCGGTATAGCTATTGTTGCTAGGGCGGGTTCGACGAGAGATTTTTACATCGCTGGTGGAGGTGTAAATCCCGTAGCAAACGGTATGGCGACGGCAGCCGACTGGATGTCTGCCGCATCTTTTATATCGATGGCTGGAATGATCGCTTTCATGGGTTATGGAGGTTCGGTATTCCTAATGGGATGGACTGGAGGTTTCGTTATTCTTGCCTTACTTCTGGCTCCTTATCTCAGAAAATACGGCAAGTTTACTGTGCCTGAATTCATCGGAGACCGATACTATTCGAGGTCGGCCAGAGGTGTCGCAGTGCTTTGCCTAATCATATGCTCTATAACTTACGTCATCGGGCAAATGAAGGGAATTGGTGTCGCCTTCTCTCGTTTTCTTGAGGTCGACTACGATACCGGCCTGCTTGCGGGCATGTGTATTGTGTTTTTCTATGCCGTTCTGGGAGGAATGAAAGGTATTACCTACACACAAATAGCTCAATACTGTGTGCTTATTTTTGCGTATACCGTACCCGCTATTTTTATTAGTCTGCAACTGACAGGAATCGCAGTTCCTCAGCTTGGTCTCGGTAGCGTGCTATCAGGTACTGACGTCTATCTTCTTGATCGACTTGATCAGGTGGTCTCAGATCTAGGGTTTCGAGAATACACGACAGACTCTCGCGGTAGTACTTTGAATATGTTTGCGTTTACGCTTTCTCTGATGATCGGAACCGCAGGTCTACCTCATGTGATCGTTAGATTTTTTACCGTGCCAAAAGTCCGCGATGCACGTACATCCGCAGGTTGGGCGCTATTATTTATCGCGATTTTGTATACTACGGCTCCAGCGGTAGCGGCTATGGCTCGACTTAATTTGATGACCACGGTAGAGCCCGAATCTGGTGAGTATCTTTCTTATGATAAAAGGCCACAATGGTTCAAAAATTGGGAGGTAACTGGCTTATTAGCATTTGAAGATAAGAATCAAGATGGCTTGATCCAATATAGCGCTGACCCCGTTAGCAACGAGCTCGTGAAGGTCGATAATGACATCCTGGTTCTCGCTAATCCAGAAATTGCTAAGCTTCCAAACTGGGTGATTGCTTTAGTAGCGGCCGGTGGCCTGGCGGCAGCATTGTCAACTGCCGCGGGATTGTTGCTGGCTATCGCCTCAGCCATCTCACATGATTTGCTCAAAGGGATATTGCGCCCAGAGATTTCTGAGAGACAGGAACTTTTAGCCAGCAGGGTGTCTATGGCATTGGCTGTACTAGTAGCAGGTTATCTCGGGTTTAATCCGCCCGGTTTTGCTGCTGGCACCGTAGCCTTGGCGTTCGGTCTCGCCGCGTCTTCTATCTTTCCGGCCTTGATGTTGGGAATATTTTCGATGAGGGTTAGTAAAGAGGGTGCAATCGCAGGTATGCTTGCGGGTATTGGTGTTACATTATTTTATGTATTTCAGCACAAAGGAATTATGTTTATTCCAGGCACCTCATTTTTGGGCGATCTCCCAGCAAATTGGTTTTTTGGTATAGAGCCAAATGCGTTTGGTGTGGTCGGGGCGGCGATTAATTTCTCTGTCGCATTCGCCGTGTCAGCATTTACTAAGCCTCCACCTGACAATGTTGTAGAAATGGTAGGGAGCATCAGAGTACCCAAACTAAAAACAGATACTAACTCTGTTTGACAAATAAATACGAGACTATCTTGTTAGAAATAGATCAATTAGTCGAAGCTGCCGTTAAAGAGACAGGACTTAGTGACTTTGGCGAGAACGATTTCTTAGAACCTCTCGAGCGTTTGGTGCAAGCGCTTGATGCACAAGCGCGACTCAATGATTTTGGTAGATTACGAGCTACGATGACGATCCAATCTGGTTTAGCAAATCGTTTGCGTATTCAGGATCACCTTCTTAGCAATCCATCAGTTTATAAAGAGGAGATAAAGTCTCCTATTTTTATTGTTGGGTTGCCCCGCACCGGCACCACAGCACTGCATCACCTCCTCAATCAAGATCCGAGTAATAGAACTTTGAGGATCTGGGAGGCTCAAGACCCTATTCCCCCTCCTCGGACAGAGACGTATCACAATGATCCGCGAATCGCTGGGCAAAGCGAGAAGATTTCTCTCACAGAAACATTTTTACCTGGTTTTAAAACGATGCATCTGATTGATGCTGAAGAGCCTGATGAATGCTATATGCTGCTGAATCGTTCATTTATGTCCGTCGAGTATTCAGCCTTATTTCATATTCCAGAGTATGCTGATTGGCTTTATGAGCAATTAGTTCCAAGAGGATGCTACGATTATCATAGCTTGCAACTGAAGATTTTACAGTCCTGCCATCCGGGTCGCTGGGTGTTAAAAGCACCATTTCATCAGCTTGGCTTAGCCGAAATCATGCGCCTGTATCCAGATGCCATTATTGTCCAGACCCATAGGTCTATTGGCGAGGTGGTGGCGTCAGGCTGCAGCTTCTCAACACTGTTAAGACGCAGTGGAAGTGATGAGGTTGATTTGTATGAGATTGGTCGAGATTGGATGGGAATGTTGCGTGCCTACACCAATCGGTTTGAAAAAACTCGAGCTGAGCTGGAAGATAAATATCCAGGCCAGTTTGTGGATTTGATGTACACTGACTTTGTAGGTGATCCCTTAGCTGGAATACGAAAAATATATGCTGCCTCAGGTGATCCTCTAGAGACTGAAGTTGAAAAACTGATGACCAACTGGTTAGCTAGTAATCCACAAGGCAAACACGGTGAACATACCTACCAACTTTCGGACTATGGGATATTGATAGATGAAGTGAAAGATCTTTTTGATGAATACTGTATCAGGTATGATTTGACGATCGACTGAGGCAAGCATGCGTGGATAAGCAAGAGCAGAGAGCATTAGAGCGGTTTAAAAGCGGCGAGGCGTGGAGTGAATTTTGCGAGGGACTTCGCCGCGCTGGTGATCTTGTGCTCTCTGAGAAAGGGCCAAGTACGCCGTTGGATAGAGCAGAGGGATATCGTTATTTAACAAGGATGTTAAGGGCAGGACTTGAGAGTTTTGTCGAGTCAAGTGATCCTGATTTTCCGGTATTGAGATGCCCTGTTCACACCACCATAAAGATGGGAGCAGATAATCCCGATAATCTGTATCAAAATGCTCCGATTAATCCTAATCACGAGTATAGAATTTATGGTAAGCGAGGTACCGTCGGGTATCTTGGCTTTTCTGCGGTTGTTAACCGTTATAGCAGTGGAGGAGGGATGACCACTGACGGTTTTATAGATGCAGAAGATATTCAGGTCGATGCAGACGGAAGCATAGAAATATTTGCTAGTCAGAGACCGCAGGATAAAAACTGGTTGCAATTGGGTCCCGAGACCAATGCGATTAATGTGCGACAGACATTTCAAAATCGAGCGTATGAAGAGGCGGCAGAGATTTATATCGAGAGATCCGATAACCCAACAGATGCACCAGAGCCGCTTTCTGCGGTTAGGCTTGAAAAAGCTCTTCAGGGTACTGTGCAATTTCTTCAGAATACGACTCGTTTGTTTTTTGATTGGGCAGAGAGTTTCACAGAATCAACGAATGAGGTGGCACCGGCGGATCAGAAATTCTG
>CABYJX010000058.1 GCA_902519405.1 uncultured Gammaproteobacteria bacterium | reverse complement strand
GGCAAAATTGGGTGATCGTGTAGACCCCGAGGATCGTCTAACAGTTGATGGTGAGCGGCTGAGGCTAGAGTCGGGACTGAACGAGCAAAAAAACCGCTGCATTATTTATCATAAACCGGTCGGTGAGATTTGTTCTCGGAAAGATCCAAAAAATAGGAAAACAGTCTTTGATCGTCTACCCAAATTGAGCAGTGGGCGTTGGGTTTCAGTAGGCCGGCTAGATTATAATACCTCAGGAGTAATTCTATTTACTATGGACGGAACTTTGGCTAATGCTCTTATGCATCCGTCTTCAAAAGTTGAGCGAGAATATGTAGTGCGGATCAGAGGAGAAGTAAAAGAAGAGAATCTTGAAAATATGCTTGGGGGAGTAATTCTTGATGATCGGTTGGCTCGCTTTAGTGATATTCAATATGGTGGTGGAGATGGATCTAATCGTTGGTTTTATGTTGTTTTAATGGAGGGCCGTAACCGTGAAGTACGGAGAATTTGGGAGTCTCAAGGTCTAAGTGTGTCCAGGTTAAAAAGGGTTAGATTTGGTCCAGTGCTTATTCCGGCAAAATTAAAGCAAGGTCATTGGATGGAAATTAATAATGTTGTGAAGAGACAACTCTATGAAATGATGAACTTATCTTTAGATGAAGAGTTGGGTGGAGTTAAAGAGACAAGGGAGATAGACAAATCCCTTAGTAAGAGGTCGCAGAAAAAGGGGAAAAAACCTCGTTAAATTGAGTATCAATATATCGAACATGGTATGTTAATTGTTAACGCGCATCAAACGATTCTCCTGTAATCCCAGTGCTTGCCTCTCCCATTAAATAAAGGTATGCCCCCATAATTTCTTCTGGAGAAGGATTATTGCTAGGATCTTCTCCCGGATAGGCATCTCGTCGCATAGCAGTGTTAGTCGCTTTGGGATTGAGGCTATTTACTCTAACATTTGATGTATTTTCAAGTTCATCGGCAAGTAACTGCATCATCCCTTCTATTGCAAATTTTGATGCTGCGTATGCGCCCCAGTAAGCACGAGCCCTCCTTCCTACACTCGAGCTAGTAAAGATAATGGATGCATTTTGCGACTTCCGTAACAATGGCAGACATGCCTTTGTTAAAAGAAAAACAGAATGCGTATTTACCTGAAAGACCGTGTTCCAAGAATCGAGACTGATATTATCTAAAGGTGACAATTTACCCAAAACTCCCGCATTTAATACTAATCCATCTATACAGCTAAAACTTTTTTCCAGAGTTTTTTTCAATAATAGGTATGGTGTCTCGTCAGGAATCGCTAGATCCAAAGGTAATATAATTGGTGTCTCAAAACCAGCATGAGTTATTTCGTCATAAACAGCTTCCAATTTTACTTCTGTACGTCCCAGAAGAAGAATTTGTGCCCCATATTTTGCATAAATATATGCGACTGCTCTACCTATTCCAGATCCCGCACCCGTCACTAAAATAGTTTTATTTTTGAGTAAGTCGTAAGGAGGCGCGTAAGTAGTGAAATCGCTAGTATTCAAATTAGTCTCTCTTTAAATCAGGGAATGCACAAACTAGTAGCTTTTTTAGTTCCAGCGGATCCTGCGCGAATGCATTGGCAGTGATTCTCTGGAGATCAGCTCGAGCAGGAACATAACCATAATTCGCAAATATCGTGTACATTCCAGCGGAATTACCTGCCTGGATATCTCTCGCATGATCCCCGATGTAAACGGACTCTTCAGGCTTGCACCCAATTATCTCACAGCCCAATAATAGTGCATCAGGAGAAGGCTTGGGATTTTTTATATCCTCTGGACATACAACACAATCTGGCATTGGACTAAAAGTATTTTTTTTTAATATTGCATTGCTATATACCCTGGGTTTGTTGGTTGCTATTCCCCATTTTATTTCGTTTTCACCAAGCCACTTTATAGATCTTTTAATTCCGTTATAGGGTCTACATTTGCTTCCAGCTATCTTCTTATAAAGATCTAAAAAATGTTGACGATAAAAGGAAAACTTTGGATGACTTTCGTCAATTTCAAGGGCCAGCTTAATCAAAGCATTAGCTCCATCACATATATTCTCACGAATTTTAGTTTCGCTTACTGCTGCAAGGCCGTGCTCTTCACGCATCGACTGTATGATAATGATGAACTCGACCGCCGTGTCGATCAAAGTTCCGTCTAAATCGAATAGCACAGCTTTTAGAGAGCTTTGGCGTCTCATTATCAAGGTTTTTTTAACTTCATCAGGTAGTTAACAGAAGTATCGTAATCAGCAAGTTTATAAATTCTGGTAATCGGATTGTATGTCATTCCTATAACGCTTTCGACAATTAAACCCGATTGCCTTGCCCATTGAGCTAATTCAGATGGCTTTATTAACTTAGCATATTCATGAGTGCCAACAGGTAACATTCTTAGAATATGTTCTGCTCCAATTATCGCAAATAAAAATGCTTTAATATTTCTATTTATAGTGGATAAGTAGATAGAGCCACCATCCTTTGTTAATGCTGCACACGCTGCTACAACTGCTTGCGGATCAGGGACGTGCTCCAACATTTCTAGGCAACATACCAGATCAAAGCTAGAGGGATTTTTGTTAGCGAGCTCTTCAGCAGTGCACTGCATGTATTCGATCTCTAAGTTGGTTTCTAAAGCGTGCATTTTTGCGACAGAAAGAGGTGCGGTTCCCATATCTATTCCAACCACTTTGGCTCCTCTCACCACCATAGATTCGGAAAAAATACCTCCGCCACAGCCAATATCCAGAAGGCTTTTACCAGCGACAGGGGTCTCTCTATCGACCCAATTGGCTCTGAGGGGATTTATGTCATGGAGAGGTTTGAAGTCGCCTTGCTTATCCCACCATCGGGAAGCTAGAACTTCAAATTTGTTAATTTCATTTTGATCCACATTATTTTTCGTATTCATTATCTATAACTCATTTGTTAAAAGTTTTTGCCAATTTAAAATTCTTTGACGTAAATCAGTCTGATCTATTGTTAATAATTTACTGTCCTGCACTACCAGTTGACCTTGAATCCAACTATGAGTTACTTGACTACCGCTATTAAGATAGACCAGTTGGGAAAAGATATCATGTATGGGCTGCATTGCTACGTGATCTAAATTAACCGCAATTAGGTCACCGAGTTTTCCCACTTCTATTGTTCCAATGCTTTTATCCATTCCTAAAACCTTTGCACCTCCTAAGGTGCCTAAAGTTAATGCCTCGGCTGCCGTTAAAGAAGTGGCATCCATAGTGTTTATCTTCGCTAGCAAAGCGGCACTTTTTAATTCTCCAAATAGATCTAGATCATTGTTACTAGCCGCTCCATCAGTCCCCAGCCCTACATTTATATCTGCGTCTAAAAGCTTATTGATTGGAGAGATACCGGAAGCTAATTTCATGTTCGATTCTGGACAATGTATTACCTGTGCTCCTGTTTGATTCAAAAGTTTTATATCTTCGCTGTTAAGCTCAGTCATGTGGACACATTGTGTTTTTGGACCAAGGAGCCCAACCTTTAGTAATGTCTCGATCGGCCTTTCGTCATTTTTTGCGAGCCCCTGAACTACCTCTTGATTTGTTTCATGCAGATGAATTTGCACTCCTATATCTAACTCGGAGGCGAGGGTGGATATATTTACTAGGCTACTTTCGTTCAAGGTATAAGTCGAATGAGGACCAAATATAGTAGAAATCAGATCAACATGCCTGAAGTTATCTCTCATAGCGAGACCCTTTTTTAGATATTCGTCGGTGCTCTCCGCCCAATTAGAGGGAAAATCTAATATTGGAAAACTTATCTGGCATCTCATACCACTTTTGATAGCTACATCAGCTACTGTTTCGGGGAAGAAGTACATATCACTAAATGTGGTGGTTCCCGAAAGTAACATCTCAGCAATAGCTAATTCTGTGCCGTCTCGGACAAATGTTTCTGAGATATATTTTCTTTCGATCGGCCAAATGATATTTTGAAGCCATGATTCTAATGGAATATCATCAGCTAAGCCGCGTAGGAGTGACATCGCAGCATGACCATGACAGTTTATTAGACCTGGAAGTAGCACATGATTTGGCAACTCAAAATTTTTCTTTGAAATGAAATTTTTCGATTTTTCTCGCGGGATTATGTGGGAGATTATACCATCGGTGATAGCGACAGAGGTTTCCTTTAGTATTTCGCCGCACCTAGTAATGGGGAGTACCCATCCGGGATTAATTATAGAATCTACGGTGACAATCCCATCGGTGATTCTGCTCAAAATTGCATCTCCCTCGAACAATTAGTTGCGGATATTGCTAGTCCAGCTCAAATCTTTTCGGATAGTGTAAGTTTAAATTGCTACAGCTTCATTCGTATTAATTAACTAAGTTTATTAATGGCAGCTTGCTGGCAAATTTCGTATAATTAATACGTGTTTTTGGCGCCTTTAACCACCATTGAATATTAACCTAATTTACGGTTAGTTGTGGGTTACGGGATCTTGTTCTTATCTATTTTTTTGTCAATTTTTTTGGAAAATATTTCTCATGGTTGAGTTGGCTAAAGAGATCGTCTCGGTAAATATTGAGGATGAACTAAAGCAATCCTACTTGGATTACGCTATGAGCGTAATAGTGGGTCGTGCTTTGCCAGACGTTCGTGACGGTTTAAAGCCAGTGCATAGGAGAATTTTATTTGCAATGAATGTCTTGAGCAATGATTGGAACAAACCTTATAAGAAATCTGCTCGAGTTGTTGGAGATGTAATTGGGAAATATCATCCCCATGGTGATTCTGCGGTTTATGAGACTATCGTTAGGATGGCTCAATCTTTTTCGATGCGTTATATGCTTGTTGACGGGCAGGGAAATTTTGGGTCAGTTGATGGTGATTCAGCAGCCGCTATGCGCTATACAGAAATAAGAATGCGAAAGATTTCTCATTCAATGTTGGCGGATCTTGATAAAGAAACTGTCGATTTTTCTGATAATTATGATGGGACAGAGCTGATTCCTGATGTGCTGCCGACTAGGGTTCCAAATCTTCTGGTCAACGGGTCCTCTGGTATCGCAGTCGGTATGGCAACAAATATACCTCCCCATAATTTGGTGGAAGTACTAACAGCCGCCAAAGCCCTTTTATCTGATCCTGACATAAGCACTGATGAATTGATGCGATATATTCCAGGACCAGATTTTCCCACTGGAGCGATTATAAATGGTAAAGCGGGAATAATACAGGCATATCGTACAGGAAGAGGAAGAATTTATGTGCGGTCGAGAGCAGAAGTTGTCGCTGACGAAAAATCAGGCAAAGAAAGAATTATAATTCACGAAATACCATTTCAACTCAATAAAGCGAGATTGATTGAGCGCATAGCAGAACTTGTTAAGGAGAAAAAGCTCGATGGTATCACCGAGCTTCGCGATGAATCTGATAAAGATGGATTACGAATTGTGATCGAACTCAGGAAAGGAGAGATTGGTGACGTAGTCTTAAATAACCTTTATGCACAGACACAATTACAGGCGGTATATGGTATTAATATGGTGGCTTTGGTAAATGGTCAGCCAAAGCTTCTAACCTTAAAGGAGGTTATACAAGCTTTTATTCTTCATCGCAGAGAGGTTGTGACTCGCAGGACATTATATTTGCTTCGTAAGGCTAGAGAGCGCGGACATATATTAGAGGGTTTGGCAATCGCATTATCGAATATAGATCCTATAATAGAATTAATCAAAAAATCTCCATCTCCAGCAGAGGCCCGTGATCAAATGCTAGCTGTTGCTTGGGATGCAAGCGAAGTTTTGGGAATGTTGTCTCGAACATCGGAAACTGTATCTCGACCAGATGGAATTGACGAGAGATACGGTTTGAATGAAGAGAAATATAATCTCTCACCCGCTCAAGCGAATGCGATTTTAGAACTTAGACTAAATCGTTTAACTGGGTTAGAACATGAAAAGCTATTGCAGGAGTATGAAGAAAAGCTAAGTGAGATAATTAGCTACATTGAAATTATTGACGATAATGATCGGCTTAAAAATGTTATTCGGGAAGAATTACAAGAAATCTTGGAAGAATATGGTGACGATCGAAAAACAGAGATTATAGATTCTCAGGAAGATTTAACCGTAGAAGATCTTATCACAGAAGAGGATAGAGTTGTGACCATCTCCCATGGTGGTTATGCTAAAACACAACCTCTAACGGATTATCAGGCGCAGCGTAGAGGAGGTAAGGGAAAAACTGCTACCGCTGTCAAAGATGAGGATTTCGTTGAACATCTTCTTATAGCGAGTACGCACGCGACCATTCTGTGTTTCTCAAATTTTGGTAAAGTTTATTGGTTAAAAGTTTTCCACATCCCATTGGCAGGACGCATTGCACGTGGGCGCCCCATGGTCAACTTATTACCACTTGATGACGGCGAGAGAGTGACATCAATTCTTCCTATAGAGCGTTATGAGAA
>CABYJX010000057.1 GCA_902519405.1 uncultured Gammaproteobacteria bacterium | reverse complement strand
AACAAGCTTATCAGCAGTCATTGTTTCGATTCGTTCTTTGGATGTAGGTTTATGTCGTTCTAGAGAAATTAATCCACCATCAAAACGTTTGATCTCCCATAACTCAAATGGTACATCTTTGAAATTTACACTATTCTTTTGGTAGGAATTAAATGATGGAGACACAAAGATTACTTTAGAGCTACTCCAGTCTACTTCATTCCTTTTTAAGGAAGTTGTGTTTTTCTCATTGTACTCCAATATAAATTCAGCCTTATTGTTGAGCATCGTAGATAAGTAAGAGTAACCTTGGTCAATTACCGAATAACTACTCCCCTTTTTATACTCAATAATTACAAACGAATTGGTCTCTTCATCAAAACAAAGTGAATCTAATCTAAAGTTTCCAATCTCAAACTCAGACGATACAAAAACATATCCGAATATCTGGGAAATATTTTCTTCTATAAGAGTTTGTATTTCCTTTTCTAAAGAGAAAGGATCCTCACTTAACTGAGTTAGTGATTTATTATTTAGTTTGTAAACATCCATGCTGTGTAATTGAAACCTCTAATTCTTTTTATCCCCAAATCCTACACAATTTAACTTAAACATCCTACAGCTTGATTAGGTTGGTGTGTTTGGGGTTTACTGATGAAGCGATTGAGTTAATTGATAATCATCAGTGGATAGAACGCTAGCTGCCGCTAATACCTTCTCCAAATATGCGCCCATCTCGCACCCTGAATAATTATCGCCAACCGGCGTGTGTTCGGGGCAAGTTTCTTGGTTAAGTAGAAAATCTTTTATTTCAAAGAGTATTGGTTCTACCCATGTCGGGTCTGCTTCATAGGGTATGATTGAAGTAGAAAACTCCATCCAAGCTTTAGTTGTGTCTTGATCTGTCAGCATTCCATGAATACCTTTATGCTGGGCATCAACATAAAGGAAGTAACCAGTCTTTGAGACGTCTAGACCTTTTTTTAGAGCAATCCAGACATACATATCCATTTGTCTTTTATATGAGATTTTCCAAGGCTCATCTAATGAGACTGGTTTCTTCTCGTAGTTTTTAGGGTTCATCGTTCCTTGAGCAGTGCTTTTGTAATCAACGATATGAGTCTGTCCTGTTTTTGTATTGAGGAAAATATCATCAATACCTCCACCAAACTTTATATTTGTTTCCTCATGAACGACGTTAAAGTAAGTATCATTCAATCCAAACTGCATACTATTCGTCCAATTCTCTAAATTCTCGTGTTGAAAAGGAATTAAATGCCCAAGATCATTGGCTTCCCAAATAGGGAGTGTCGACTTGCCTCTAACCTTGTCAGCGTCTCTTTTAAGAAGAATGTCGGTGGTTGTATTGATTGTATATGCTGGTATTTTCGGCGGCTTGATGCCTCTGACTTTTTCAAGCCAGAAGCATGCTTTACAGTTTTTATAAGCCTCTATTTTCCCGCGTGAAAGCTCAAACGGTGCTGGATGTTCGCGCTTAAATGCGCCCTGATGCCGCTTCCTCATAAATATGTTCCTGCGTTATTTGAATTGATTTTTTTAATAAAAAGTAATTGCATTAATGTTCTCCATACCAATTCGATGGATCATAATATGCCCGATAATCGAGCCGGCATTCCTTTACTTCAACGGGCGCAATTACAAATAATTTACACCTGATGGGTTTCCAGCAACCCGTCATTTGATCATCGTCTTCACTAAGCCTTTTCACCCCTGTAAGACCCAGGCCGCGTACTTCATCTGCTAGAATATGAGCTCCTGCGGCTTCCAGTGCATCCATGGCTCTATATAGATCTTCTCTTCCCTGCGAAGAGCCGCCTATATGGGAGATAACATCACCAAGAGAATCGAAGTTTTTTTGAGTATTCTCAAGATTTTTCATGGCGTCTCTTATGTCTTTTAATGCTTTTTCAACGTTCTCACTATGCTGAATACCTCTGATAGGTCGCCACAATTCCTTACGTGGGGAAATTTCTTTTTTATAATCATCAGGACTAATGAAGCTCTGTGCGTCAGAATTATAATTAGGTTGTAACATCAATTTAGCTAGTGCACTGTTTGATTTTGGATGCAAAATACCCACTATAAAATTCCCATCAAAAACAGGGTAAATATCGTATGACTGTATGTACTGCTCATACCTTTCCTCCCACTCTTCCTCTTCTTCAATATCCCCCGCATAATTAGCTAAATCATACAGGCCTGCAATATTGAATCCCCATACTTCTTCTCCGGCCAAAGTTAAATTCTCTGAAATTTCTGCTTTGTTAATGAGGGTATCGCCTTTGTCTGTCATTTCAGCAATCGGTGTTTTTGACGCCGCTGCGAGGGAAATCATACTTTTATGATCGATAGGTTCACCATTTATAGCTTTTGTTAAAGTTTGTCGTGTCTTAACCTCGAATTTTCGATACTGGCCCTTCCAATGTTCCAGAAAACCGTCCTGGCTTAGATGTATATCAATTCCTCGTTTGAGATTATTAATTCCCTTTTTGCTCAACTTACTACTACCTCTGTTTCGATTTACCATTATGTTTCACCTTTTCATTTGTAAATTTAAATGAATATTAATAGTATGTTTTAAGGATGTCAAACGTTAAAGTTAAAATTTATCGGATAGGCGATTTCGGCTCCTGTAAACCTAGGCAGGTACATTAAAAATTAAACAATGACTGACCTGCCCCCGGTGGGTAGGCATTTGTTAGTAGAAATTCTGTTGAACAGGGTTTAGTACAGCTCTAAACCACTGTTAAAACTGAGGAAAATAGAAGGGTAAATTTGATTTGGTTGCTTCTTCTGGGCACCAATCAATAAACACAAGTTTTTTTAAAAGTTCATATCGCGGCAATGGTAAAACAACCCCCTGGATACCGACTACTGAAGCTCTGATCCCGCCTACACCAATCACGACACTGGCTCTCGCTCCTAGGCACATCTATGCCAGGCACGACTTCGTCTTCTCGACA
Source organism: uncultured Gammaproteobacteria bacterium (assembly GCA_902519405.1). Lineage (GTDB taxonomy): Bacteria > Pseudomonadota > Gammaproteobacteria > Pseudomonadales > Halieaceae > CABYJX01. The sequence goes on along the minus strand of CABYJX010000057.1, from coordinate 3,760 downwards.
AGGGATTTTCGTACTCAGTTCCTGCTTGCGCCGCTGGCACCTACCGGGTGGCGATCAGAACGCTAAATTCGGACAGTTTATTTTTTGACCCATCTGGCTACTCGATTCGCATATCTTTATCAGATTGGCCAGAATGAATTCGTCACCAACCTTATCTACTCTCTTGTTAACTGGTCTTTCCTAAACCTATCCTAACTAACCTGTTCTTGACCTTTCCTAATCCCCCCTACCTTAAAAGGGAATTGAACTAGTGTTTATAGGGGTTTCAAGAGATGGCTTGTCAGTTTCAACAACCTTAATTAGTTTCTCAATCTTGCTGTACCAAGAACTTTTAGGGAGAAGGTTCTTATTTAAATCTACTTTGACTGTCACGACCTTCGCGAGAATCGAAAGTCCCTTGAATTTTCCAAGTGTCATCCTGTCATTACGACTGGGCGGGCCAACTAATGCGGTGTACTCTCTCATTAAATGACCTCGTCTTGACGGTTTAAATCTTCCTTTCGCTTTCTCAAGGCCGGTAAGCTTGTCAACGTTATAAAATCTCTCAAGACAAACAGCACGATGTTCTTTAGGACTATCGATTATGAATGTCACTTCCACCTTTGGTTGACCAAATGACTTTAATGTCCTGTAAGTTAAGTACCGAACAATGTATTCACCCTCTGGAATCAAGACGAGCGGGTCTACCTCGATGAAGGGCTCTTCATCATCCCCACTAGAGTGTCTAGAAGTCACTTTTTGTGGCCTCTAGCATTTTCTGAGCGGGATACGGTCTAAATGGGTATAAAGAGCAATCCTTAGACGAACAATGCGAAATAGACACTCTAAAACCCACTTCTAGATGGGTTGGGGTACAACCCATACATTCAGCACACTTTGCATTTATTGCGTTTTTCCTAGAGGGATTTTTTATGAATCTCACTATAGGATTTAGTTCAGGAGGTTTTCTAGTCATAGGAGATGCTCCTGAGTGACTCATCTATCAATCGATCAACCTCTTCTTCATCCCAGCGAGTTACGTTTTCTCCAAGCTTTACTGGTGCTGGTAGTTTTCCATTCCTTGCCCATGCCCAAACAGTTGAGCGTGAAATTTCAAATCTCTGGGCAATAGTTCTATCTGATATCCAATTCTTTGATCTCTTTAATTGGTTGTTTTCTGACATCTAACCGCTTCCTATGCAATGAACACAGGACTAAGTCTTGGGAAACTGAAGGATCTTGTCATTGCAACTGCAACGATATTTCATTGCAACTGCAACGATATTTTTTGAAATGCCTACTTTTTCTTATCTACAAGAGATTTTGCATCCTTGAAAACATCTGCCAGCAATCTTTGTGATAATCCCTCGCCAGCATAGTTTTCTCTTATATACTCTTTAAGCTGAGATTCACTTGTAAATTTCTTTTTCGTTGCCTCGTCTGTAAGTATGTCAAGCATGACTCCTATTAAGCGAAGCCTGTTTTCTCGCTCTTTATTTTTTAAGGGAACCTTGCCGACAGAGTCCTTTTCAATACTCTCTGCATCTAGGATATTGTCTAGATCCTCCTGATTGATTAAACCTTTGCCTAAACCCCACTTAAAACACTCCTGAAACTCATCACTACTAGAATTTGCTTGCCCCCAATGTAGGCAGTAATACTTATCCCATAGCCAACTATTTTTTTTTCGATACCTATAATCATGATCTGCTTGCCGCCATGTCTTTAAAAGGTCATGAAAATCTGCATCGAGCTTGTTATACCTATTCCTACGTAAGGAATCTTTTTTTATTTCCTCACCTGAAATCAGGTTATAAAGCTCATCCCCCAAACCTCTCTCACTTAGTCGAACACAACCAAGGAGAAAATAACAAATCTCAATCTCGTCCCAATAGTCTCGACGCAGTGCCTTTTTAAGTAATTCATATTCTTTGTATTGAATTGTCATAATTCAACTGCCCTTCCGTCTACGATTTGGTGTTAGTCATCTAATATTGCCTTTGGGCTAAAAATCCAGCGAGAGAATTCGTTTATAACTTTTCGTCTCGCATCGACCATCTGGGATCTAGCATAAGCGGCTCTACTCCCAGTTTCATCACGATGCTGTAGACATAATTCTGAAATTTCGTCGGGAACCTGCCTTTCTCGACACCATTCCTTGAAACTTGTACGAAACCCATGTGCTGTTGAGTCGTATCCAAGGCTTTTAGGAAGTCCTGACAAATACTTATCATGAATCTTCGCACCTCCTAATGTATTAAATATCCTACCCTCCTTATTTTCGGCACTAGGCTGTGCTTTCAATATACCAATTGCCTTAGCACTTAGAGGTATCAGCCATTCTACTGTTGTTTTACGCCCCTGCTTTTCATCAGACGATGGTGGAATCGTCCAAACCTTCGCATCAAGATTAATTTCATCCCATTCCATAAGACGAGTTGCTTTTGACCTTGTCACGCAAAGGATTGCAAAAGCCAAACACATAGCATCAGGACGGGGTCTTGTAGGCGTATCAAGCGCAAGCAGCTTTGCCATAAACTCAGGCAACAACCTCCACTGTAATGATGCTTGATGTCGTACCGAGTGAACTTTTGACGCTTTCGGAAAAGATAGCTCCAGATTACCTTTCCAAATTGCAGGATTGGCCATCTGGCCAACTAGACCCAATTCAATCATACCTTTAGACAAAACGCTCTCAACGTAGCTAATGAGTCTTTGTGCTGTCGGATTCTTAGTTTTCCAAATGGGGGTTAGCATATCTATCAAGTGATTCCGGTGGATATCTTTTATCAGAAGAGAACCTAAATGTGGATAAGCATAATCGTTGAAATATTGACGCGCACGGTTTACTTGTGCGGCAGTGGCCCACTCACTGACTTTTAGTTCCAGCCAAGATTCTGCAATAACATCAAATGTCTTCGCCTGAGCTTGCTGAGCTAACAGTGCAGATTCATCGGCCTTTTTTTTCGCTACTGGATCAATGCCTGCTTTTATCAGTTGTTTTTTTTCCCTTGCTAATTCTCGCGCTTTGCTCAGCCCTACCGATGGATATCCACCCAGCCCTAGATCCCGTCGTCTACCCCCTATCACTACTCTCAGGATCCAAGACTTTGATCCTTTCTTGCCAGCTCCCTTCGGCGGCGCGCATCGGAGCTGTAATCCAGATACTCCTCCAACACTATAAAACGCGACTCCCGTCTTACCCGAAGCATCAGTCCGGTAAGTCTTACGGCGAAGGTCAATATCCTTTAATTCTTTAGCTACTTTTGGCATTCATACCAACATCCATACCAACATAAAATATACCATTGGATGCTACATAATCAGCAGGCATTGGACAAGAATAATATTGTAATATTATGTTTTATATAGATTTTGTTGGATTACATCAGTCCCTATCAGACTAGGGAGTGGTGCCCGAGGCCGGAATCGAACCGGCACGAACTATTACGTTCGGGAGATTTTAAGTCTCCTGTGTCTACCAATTCCACCACCCGGGCAAATAATTACCATATAGGGAAATCTAAATAAATTCTTCAACCAATTATACATTGCTCTATAAAATATAAATGAGTGTAATCGAATACTTTTGTGTAAAAGAATTTGTATGCCTGTCTTCTCTCAAAACTCAGAGCATCTCCAGACTGAGGTGCCGCGTCAAGCTCTTATAATAACACGCCTTGATATTAGCTGGGAATATTGCATATTTATAATCAGAGGTTTTCAAAGTTGAAAACCTAATGACTATGTATAGAAAATAGATAGCACACTAGGGCGCAAA
>CABYJX010000056.1 GCA_902519405.1 uncultured Gammaproteobacteria bacterium | reverse complement strand
ATGTAATGCTACAGCCGCAAGAAAGTACGGAGGGTGTTGATTTTGTTTGGTTAGATTTATTTATGTCAATGGAGGACAAGCAATCGGGAGAAGAAACTTGGGCGGGAACTACTCTTGAAAAAGAGTGGAATGAGATGGCTAGTTGCCAAAGCTATCAGTTTGCCGCTACAGCTATTCGTAGGTAATTTGATGAGGGTGGACTGTAGATCAGTTCGCCACTCCCTATGCTATCGATTGAAATCCGATGACAACTCAGTTCATCGTTAGATACTTTAAGATAGTCATTACTTAAGCTGCATAGTGGTCTCTCTATGTCGATATCCATTATTGTAAAATAACTCCTTTTTTGAGACTTATCTATGACTGTCGAGGATTTCGAACCGTGAGTGATAACGAAAATTTATTCGCGTATTTCCATAAGAATTTTCCAGATGATCTTTCTAGACCGCTCCTATTGACACCAGAGGGTGAAAGTATCTCTTATGCTGATGTTGATAATACCTCTTCGAAAATTGCAAACTGCCTTCAAGATCTCGGCGCAAATAAAGGTGATCGTGTGACCGTGATGATTGAAAAATCAGTGGGAAATTTATTTCTTTACCTGGGGTGTCTAAAAGCTGGTCTCGTCTATCATCCAATGAATACGGGCTACCAAACGTCCGAAATTTCATTCATGTTAGAGGATGCCGGACCTACTATTATCATCTGTAGCAGAATTCAAAAATCCATCATTGAATCCGTTTTTCCAGAAAAAAAAGTGAAGGCAATTCTAACCCTCGAAAATGATGGAACTGGAACTCTTGTGGAAAGTTATCGGGGTTTTTCAAAAAATACGACTGTTACCAAATGCAGCGGAAACGATGCGGCTGCGTTACTTTATTCTTCTGGCACAACCGGAAAGCCCAAAGGTATAGTGCTTTCTCATAAGAATTTGAGCAGTAATGCGAATACACTGTCCAAGGCTTGGGGATTTACTCGGCAAGATCGCTTACTTCATGCACTACCGATTTATCACGTTCACGGTCTCTTTGTCGCACTGGGTCCTGTTTTACTGAATGGAGCGAGTATGAGCTGGCATTCTCGATTCGATGCAGATACTGTCATCCGATCCCTCACTGAATGCACCGTAATGATGGGTGTTCCAACTTATTACACTCGCATGTTAGATAATATACTCCTTGATTCAGAGTATTGTAAAAATATGCGATTATTTATCTGCGGCTCCGCACCACTCTTGCCCGAAACATTCAAAGAATTCCAAGCCAGAACAGGTCACCTTATCTTAGAAAGGTATGGAATGACCGAGACTGGTATAAATGCGTCCAACCCACTTAAAGGAAAGCGTGTAGCAGGTACTGTTGGTCAAGTATTACCTGGCACGATCGCGAGAATAGTGGATGATACTGGGAAAATCGTCGATTCAGAAGAGCCGGGTAATCTGCAGGTTAAGGGAGATAACGTGTTTTCTGGATACTGGAATATGCCTGAAAAAATCGATGAAGATTTTACATCTGATGGCTTTTTCAATACTGGAGATAAAGCGGTCATAAACAAAGATGGATATATATCAATCGTAGGTCGATCCAAAGACATGATTATCAGCGGAGGTCTAAATATTTATCCTCGCGAAATTGAATTGGTAATTGACCAGCTCCCAGAGGTTGTTGAGTCCGCTGTGATCGGGGTAGCTGACGACGATTTTGGAGAGAAGGTCGTTGCAGTCGTAGTAACCAAGAGTGATAAACTCACCGCCCAGAAGGTAATACATGCTTGCAGACTAAAACTAGCAAGTTTTAAATCTCCAAAGACGGTTCACTTTCTCGACGAATTGCCTAGAAATGCTATGGGCAAAGTACAAAAGAATCAGCTCCGTGAACGTTTTGCTGATAACTGATCAGTCAATTGTTTCGTCTTTACAGGACGATATTAAAACTTGACTAGCTGTACACCCTTATTTCTGCCATGAAAAATATTGCTCATTGCCCCTATCGTCGCACTTATACCACCCTCAACAACTTCCACTTTATATTTTAACTTGTCAGATAAAACCCAGTCCTGAAGTATGGGTATAACTTTTTCATACTCATGCATGTAATCCCTTACTAAGAACCCCTCTAGCCTCGCTGTCTTAATTACTATCTGATTGAGAGACGCAGTACTTTGGACACCGCCACCGTTATAGCTTGAGATAAGCCCGCAAAGTGCTATACGGGCATGATCATTTATGCGGTCTAACAGTGAATCCATTATCGTGCCACCAACATTTTCATAGATCATATCTATACCTTCCGGTACCAATGCATCCAGTCTTTCAGAAATATTCTCTGACTTATAATCTATGGCAGCATCTATTCCGCACTCCGAAGTTAACCACTTACACTTTTCTGCACTCCCAGCGATACCAATAACCTTAGCGCCCATAATCTTTCCAATTTGGCAAGCCAATGAACCAACACATCCAGCAGCAGCCGTAACTACTAATGTTTTTCCAGCCTCCGGCTTGCATATTTCCGTGATACCTTGATATGCCGTCAGGCCTTGCACGTCTAACACCGTACGATACGTCTCTAACGGGATATCTGGATGCGGAGATACTGGTTGTAACTGTTCAGGTTGACTTACAAACCAATTCTGCCATCCACCCATACCGTTAACATAGGTACCGACCTCTAGATCTGGAGAATTTGATTCCTCTACGACACCTAGGGTAATACCCATCATTACTTCCCCTAGCTGCTGCGCAGGGAAATAACTCTCTTTTTCATTCATCCACAAACGCATAGATGGAGGAATAAAGAGATAGATATTTCTGACCAAAACCTCATTATCTCCAGGTGTAGGTTTTTCTGAATCTTGCACCTCAAAATGATCAGCTCTAGCTTCACCATCTGGTCTTGTAATCAATCGCCACTGTTCATTCATATCACTCATGCTTTGCACCTTTCACTAAAAAATACAATTCCTGAAGATTCATCTTAGCAAAACTTGATTTTTTTATTTAGATTTGAGTCGAAAAAATTATTTAACTTAAATCAAGAAGATTCTCAACATATTAAGATAATTTACGGAGAGAGCTATAGTTTCATTGATTGAGTCAAATAGTCAGGTAGAATCAAGTTCGAGATTAAAATTGGATTACAGCGTTTAAGTAAGAGGGATTTCCATAAAAAATGAACGAAGAATATTATAGGAGGATGCTTAAGAGTATCCACGATAGGCTTATGAAGCTTCATGACGAAGTAGATGGCGACGCTCAATTTGATGTAGAGGCGATATTAATCGATATTGAAGACCTAGAATCAGGCGCGATTCCCTCCTCAATTACTGACGAGGAGTGGGATCTTCGCTTCGATACTGACGATAATGATGACGACGATGAATAGTGCCCAATTTGCAATTTAAAGTAATTTTCTAAATGTGAGATTGATGCGTGGTTCATGTGAATTTTTTCTACGCGGGACGCGATGAAGCCAATCCTCTTGAAATGGGCTTTTCATCAGCAGCAAGCTACCGTCGTTAAGCTTAATATTTATTAGTTTTCTACTCCTATCTTTGGGTTTAATCTGAAAGTCGCGTGCAGCTCCAAAGCTCAGGGAAGCAATACCAGCTCTAGGGTCAAGACTTTTCTCATCATCGGCATGCCAACCCATAGAATCGTTTCCGTTTCTATATAGATTCAGTAATACACTATTAAATTTTTGGTTCGTATAATCTTCTACTTTCTGGTGAAGGTCATTCAAACTTTTTGTATATGGGTTAGGGTTGTTAACTACTCCGGAGTAAGAGTAACTTTTTTCCTCTCTAGAGTACCAAGCAGTGAGTCGCGGAACGAGGGTTTCTTTACCCCAAAATTTAATTTTTTCTTGATGCCATCCAGTTTCTTTAAGCAGAGTAGTAAAAAGCTGAGCTGAATAATTTGCCGAACTAAATTCGGGCCAGTAAAGAACTTTAGAAGCCAAGTCTGGATGAGCGTCCAAGCAAAAATTAAGAGCACTCATAAGAAACACCAGATAAGATCGATAAATATACGCGGATAATAATATTCAATAGAATGGATTAGAACAAATTTTTCTGCCTCCTCGCCCCGTCAATAAGCGGCGAGGAGAATATGCTATTTAATTTTTAACATAACCTATTCAGAGGCCGTATGGATTACTATTGCTTCGTAGACCCTAGCAGAATCACAAGTCATTACATCTCCATAAATAGACCAAAATTCTGAATATAGATTTCCATTCCACATGTCGTTTACCATCTCGTGGTACTCCACAAGCGAGGGAAAACCAGCAAACCATTTAAAATCCCAGCCAGTGGTATCATGTTCGTTGCCAGCATCTCCATAGACTCTACCTCCGGCAGTGGGCCACCACTGAACAATTGGTGTGTCATCATTCTCAGAGTCTAAATAATCGTTGTATTTTTTGTTTGCTTTTAACAGATCATCGTCACCCTTATTCTCGAGATACTTACAGTTGGAAACCAAGGTTACGTGATCATCCATCACCCACTGACCCTTTGGCTCTCGAACAAACCAACTACCGTAAGTGCTGTGCTGACAATTATCTAAAAACCTTGATGCGTCCTTTCGAAGTTGACCTCCTTTTTTTCAAACGTATCTGTGCATCAGCACCACTAGCTGCATAATCCGGCCAATAGCCCAACCATTGCCAGGCAGGGTATGTGCCGTTATGCGTAATTGGACGCATTAATTGTGCCGTATACTTCGAGAATGCACCGTTCTCCGAGGCCCATTCTTTCCAATCTTTTACAAATTTCATAGTGTCTTTTTCTACCGAGCTACCCTCTCTCACATCACAAGCATAGACTTCGGTAGGGTTTGCTGTACCCCACTCCACGGCATCATCTGCCTTCACAAAAAAGCTACTTAACAGCAAAAGTGTGATAATCGTGATTGTATTCTTCGTATTCATTATTAATCCTTAAAATATAAAATTCCTAATAGTTATTTTTTACTGGGCGTATAAACCACATGCTCATCATATACACGAGAAGAATCACAGATCATCACGTCACCATAAATCTCCCAATTTGTTGCACCCAACCCCTCATTCCACATTTTATGCGTAAAGGCAGCATATTCTTTTAGTGAAGGATAGACCTGTATCCATTTAAAATCCCATGGGATAGTCGCTCCTTGACCTTTTCTTTCGTTAAAAACTGGCCCACCGGCACGAGGCCACAGTTGGACGATCGCAGTCTCATCCCCTATAGAATCAAGATGTGCTGCGTATGTCGCATTCGCCTTGAGTAGATCTGCGTCATCCTTGCCCTCCAAATACTTACAATTTTGCCACTCAGAAATATGCCTTCGTGTCACCCAGTCACCTTCTATAGGTCTAGGTGTCCATGCTCCGAACTCAGCATGATTGCAATTATCTAGAAACCTGGCGGCTTTCTTAAGCATCTCTTCGCCATTTTCTAGTCTAGCTTGCATATCGGCTCCTCCTGATGCGTAATTATCCCAGTAACCTATCCACTGAAACTGACTTGGATATTGTCCATCAGAGGAAAGTTGCCACATCAGAGCGGCATTATATTTTTTAAACCCATTTTGCTGAGCCCATTCGCCCCAATCTTTCACAAATGCCTTAGTATCTCTTTCCGGTGAACTACCCTCGCGATAATCGCAAGCATATATTTCTACTGGAAATCCATCGCCCCATTCGAGGACAGACTCGTTTGCCTGCGCAAAGAAACTGCTGAAAAACAGTAGTATGGAAATTTTTATTAAGTTCTTTGTCTTCATATCTAACTCCAATAATTTATAGATGCAAGAATTCGGACTCCTCTTCCAGAACAAAGAGTCTAGACTGGTAAAACCGATCTTTTCTATAGGAGGTCCGAACCTTTTATGAACTCTTGAGCTTCAAAAACGTAACAGTGGTTGAGGTCTAGACAATATTGAAGTTAGCCTTAGCCCTTAGCATTTTATTACTTTCTCAACTTTCTCCACTCATAAGGTTCTATGGGGTTTTCAGATACCCATAAACCAAGCTTCAAATTTTTCGAATGTGCTTCTGTACTTTCATATACAACTTGATCTTCTGATGACTGTTGCTGCCGATAATAACGATACCACCACGCTAAACCGTCCTTAATCATGCGAAGATTAATATCATGTCCATTCACTAAAATTTTTCCGAGAAGTCGACCATAAGTATCATAGCTCTCGTATATGATGCTGACCATTTGCCCTTGAACAAGTTTAGAGAGATGCAATCTTGCTTCTTGACCGAATGGCTGATCCAATTCGGGAGCATCTATTCCTTGGAGTCTTACCCTCAGTAGCTCATCCTTGTGCCAAACTTCTATCGTGTCTCCATCAACTACCCTTAAAATCTCGACCTCAATTTCCGCACCAAAACCGGTCTGAGAAGATAGCAGTACAAACACGAGTAGCATTTTTGAAAAAATAACCAAAATAATTTGCTCCCAAGGGAATTTTTTGAGGGTACTGAGCGTCTAAGTAGTAACGAGATCACATACGCTATCGACGCTTTTCTCGAATGAGATTTCCCTCGGCGTGGGTAGCTGGTTTCGTGGTGAAGTAGGCTTATACTCCCCTTGTAGCCTCGCAGGGCGCCTTATCAGCTTAGATATAGCGCCCTGTTATTTTTTTCAAGAGTACACTAACCCTGCTTGCTTACATCATCTGCCGAAGATTCATTCTCAGTAGCTTCACCTTTTTCTTTCCTGCTATCAGAAAATTCCGCATACTTACCCTTGGCAAAGGTTACGGCATCTCTACCCACCACGTTAGCCTTGGCCGCTAAGGCATTGAGCTTCTCCTGCACTACTTCCTTCTCTGGCGCATCTTCCTTTAGCTGAACTGCTTTCTCCTTCATTACTTTGGCAGCCTCTTTGCCCATGCGGCTGGCATCACTCAATTTTGAGCGAGCCTCAGCTTTTAAACTTTCTATTTTCTCAGCATCTAGTCCCAACTCTTCAGCTTTCTTTGTGGACAAATTTACCGCCTCAGAAGTAAGTTTTTTAGCCTTATCTGCTGCCGCTTTAGCTTGTTCAAGAAAAGACTTCTTATCCATTCCGTCACTCCTTCTTATATGTCATTGGTACAGAAGTGCAAATAGCACTTCAGGAATCGCAATTAAGTCAATATTATGCTGAGAGTTTGATCAAGAATCCAGATGACAAATTACACTTATGCGACTTTCTACTGCTCCAGAACGCTCTCAAAGGTCTCTAA
>CABYJX010000055.1 GCA_902519405.1 uncultured Gammaproteobacteria bacterium | reverse complement strand
CTATTTCTAAATGCACTAAAGGGTAATTTTCCTTTATATTCGCTAGTATCCAATGCTAAAGAGAAATCTGCTGTTTCGCCCTGCTCCATTTTTACTCGTGTTAATTGCCTCACTTCCCCTGCTAAGACGGATCTATAGAATGACTTAGCAACTGCCCTATCGGTTTCAAAAAAGCTCTTGTGAAGTAAATTAGCCGCCATGGTGAGAAATTGATGCTGTGTTATCGTATCGGTTTGGGGCATACTTTTTCCTTGGATGAGAAAACTTCAATTGAACTTTCAACAAAATTTTACATCTTCCCAATGCTAATCAGCAATGCATTAGTGAGTTTATGTCCCATAATTATTCAATAAGTTTTCAAATAGGCAAAGTGCATACTTATGCTAGATAACAAACTATGGGAGCCCGCTAAGCATCCGAAACTCTCCTGGAAGACGAATGACACTCCATATTCCGAGGCCAATCGCGATATCTATTACTCAAAATCAAACGGAATAGCTGAAAGTAATTTTTACTTTTTGGCTAACAATGATTTACCGGAACGTTTTAAAACGCATGCTGAGAATCGATTCTTTATTGGAGAGCTGGGATTTGGATCTGGACTGAACTTTCTTGCTACCTGGCTGGCTTGGTCAAAGGTCCCACTTCCGAAGCCGAAATTGAGTTACTGTGCAGCAGAATTGTATCCTATGTCTCTGGAGGATTTAGAAAGAGCGCATAGACAGTGGCCACAACTATCATCCCTGTGTGCTGAATTAATCGAAAAATATCCACTGGCTATCAAAGGTCAGCACCGAATTATCCTTAGTAAAGGTAATGTAAATCTAGATATTTGGTGGGGTACTGCCCATGATATGTGCGAAGATCTAGCATCATACGATGTCCCATTTATCGATGCTTGGTATCTTGATGGATTTAATCCCAAATCAAACCCGTCAATGTGGTCATCTGAACTCATAAAATCCATCGCAAAATGCAGCAAACCCTCCGCTACATTTGGCACCTTCACCTCGGCTGGCAATGTTCGCAGAGCTCTTGAATACGCTGGTTTTGAAGTGAAAAAGCTAAAAGGGTTCGAAAAAAAACGTGACTGCTTGAACGGCATATTACCAACAATATCATCAATTCGCTCGAACATAACACCTTGGGATATTCCAAGAAATGTGAATGAAGCAAGTCATAAGCATGCTGTAGTAATCGGAGCAGGACTTGCCGGTGCGCATGTTGCGGCTGCTTTGCGAAGAAGAGGACTGGAAGTAGATGTGGTAGATAAGTATGGTATTGCGGCAGGAGCGAGTGGAGGGAATCAGGGAATTTTGTACGCTCGCTTATCAACAAAACATTCGCTCCTAACAGACTTTGCCCTTCAAGCCTTGATCTTTTCTTCATCAATCTATTCAGAGATGTTTTCTAATCGAGCCCTAAAAAGAGGCGAAGACGGTGACTTGTGTGGTGCATTTTTTGCTTCGGACGATGATAAAAAGCTAGCCCAACTAAAAATAGTTCTTAAACACCATGGTGAAATAGCGGAGGTGCTTAGCTACGTGGAAGCTAGTCAGAGATTGGGGTTAGATGTACTTACACAGGGATATTGGCTCTCGACCTCTGGTTGGATGCATCCAGCTTCTATCTGTAAAAATATTCTCAATGGGCCTGGAGTTACCACAACTCTAAATTGCGGGAGCGTGTCTATTCATAGACAAGACGACTTATGGATTGTAAAAGGCGAGAAAAATTTTGAGAAATCAACCAGCCTCGTTGTGCTTGCTTGCGGAGATAGCTGCAACGATTTTCTAGATCTGAACTGGCTTCCTGTAAGGACCAATATTGGTCAAACAACACAGCTAGTCAGTAATAATGGTCTTAATCAACTAAAAGCTGTTTTCTGTCATGATGGCTACATTCCACCAGCTAGATTCGGTGAACATTGCATCGGCTCAACCTATCACCTAAATGAAAAGAGTCGAATGGTGTGTGACGAAGACCATTTGGAAAATATAGCAAAACTTGAATCGGCTCTGCACAAAAAATATGATCTGAAAGCTGTCGAAAGCAATTTTAAAGGATGGACTGGAAAGCGATGTACTAGTCCTGACTACCTCCCTATCGTTGGCCCAATTCCAGAGCGTCCTAAATTCAATAACGTGTATTCGGCACTATCTAAGAATGCCAAGGCTCATGTTTCACACAGAGCTCCGGTATATCCGGGACTCTACATCTCCACCGCACATGGCTCCAGAGGTCTTACCTATAGTGCTCTTTCCGCTGAAATTTTGGCATCTATGATTTTCGCTGAGCCACTTCCGGTTTCTAGAAGAATTGCCCGAGCAATATTACCTGCTCGCTTTCTTATACGCGAAATAATCAAGAGACAGAATTAAATTGAAACCCAAGATATTGACCATTGTCCTCATTATTAGTTTAGATATATCAGCTGAGGTAGCCGAGCTTGGATATCAGATCTTAGAGCGTCAGCCTCAGACTTTGGATAACTTCGTACAGGGACTTGAAATATTCCAAGAGAAAGTGTACCTGAGCTCAGGTGGTTATGGAAAATCTATGCTGCGTAGATATGATCTTAGAACTGGAATACTAGAATTAGAACACCCTATAGAGTCAAAAATTTTTGCCGAAGGATTAACTATTTTTAAGGATGAACTTTATCTTCTAAGTTGGCGGGCCAAACAAGTAATGATTTTCGACCCAAGAAATTTCACGCGACTATCGACCTTTAAAATCTCTGGCGAAGGTTGGGGTATCACACATAACAAAACGCACTTGATCTATAGTGATGGATCCCACCGTTTACGATTTTTTAATCCAGGCTCCCGTAGGATTGAGCGAGAACTATCGATTCAGAAAGGAAAACGAAGAGTGCAGAATTTAAATGAGCTTGAATATATCGATAACAAGATCTGGGCTAATATATGGTTAAGTAATAGAATTATTATAATTGATCCAGAATCTGGACAAGTAATCGCATTTCTTGATTTCACTGACCTAGCAGAGGAAATAAGCACTAATTCTTCAGCTGATGTTTTAAATGGTATCGCTCTCGACTCTAACAAAAAGCATATCTGGATAACTGGGAAACGCTGGCCATGGCGCTTCAAGATAGAAATATCCCCGAGTAGCACCACCGATATAAAAATGCGTTAAAATAATCTTCTATTATCTGAGGTGCCTTTAACTATGAACGATCTATCATTAAAAACCTGTCATCCAAGCTTCAGGTCCTTAGGAACCAACAGTATAGAAGCTTTAAATATAGAATTAGAACACTTTGAGCACACACGAACTGGAGCGATGTACTATCATTTAGGGACTGATGATCCGGAAAATGTCTTCTTGGTCGCGCTGAGAACAGTTCCAACAGACTCTACCGGGGTAGCACATATCCTTGAGCATACCGCACTCTGCGGAAGCGAGCGTTTTCCGGTACGGGATCCATTTTTCATGATGCTCCGAAGATCTCTAAATACGTTTATGAACGCCTTTACAAGTTCTGATTGGACCGCTTACCCATTTGCCACCCAAAATAAAAAGGATTTTGGTAATCTACTCGAGGTTTACCTTGACGCTGTATTTTTTTCAAGGCTTGATAAGCTGGATTTTTGTCAGGAGGGGCATAGATTAGAATTCGAAGAGGCCAATAATACTAACTCAAATCTAGTTTTTAAAGGCGTCGTTTATAATGAAATGAAGGGAGCCATGAGCTCTATTACCAATACTCTTTGGCAGACACTCTGCCATCACTTATTTCCTAGTAACACCTATCACTTTAATAGTGGAGGAGATCCCAGCGATATCCCAGATTTGACCTATGAACAACTGTTGGATTTTTATCGGATCCATTACCATCCTTCCAATTCAATATTAATGACTTATGGAAATATACCCGCCATCGAGCACCAGTCGGTCTTCGAGGAAAAAGTGTTGAGCAGATTTGAAAAACTTAATACGCGCATTGAAGTAAAAGCCGAATCTCGTTTCAAGACTCCCAAAAGAGCAAATGAGTTCTATGCTCATGACAGTAACGAACCAACTTTACAGAAGACTCATATTATAGTTGCCTGGTTACTTGGAGAATCAACAAACCCTATACAGCGGCTTGAAGCTCAGCTGCTAGCCAGTGCCCTGCTAGATAATAGTGCTTCCCCACTGCGTCAATTTTTAGAGACAACATCATTGGGGTTGGCTCCGTCTCCACTATGTGGAATAGAAGATTCAATGCGCGAAATGGTCTTTTGCTGCGGTCTTGAAGGCAGTGAGGTGGCACATGCGGAACAACTAGAAGAAGAGGTCATGGGAGTATTGAAGACCGTCGCCAGGGATGGTGTCTCCGAAAAACGTTTGAATGCTGTACTGCATCAACTGGAACTCCAACAACGTGAAATCACCGGGGACTCCTATCCGTATGGGCTAAGCCTGATTCTTCAAGGCCTAAGTTTTGCGACTCATTATAAGCCACCGGTAGATGCGTTAAATATAGGGGATACTATTAAGGAGCTACAGGAAAATATTAAAAATCCAAAATATATTAGAAATTTAGCTGAAAGCCTGCTCTTGAATAATAAGCATCGCATAACACTGACGCTTGCGCCCGACGCGAAATTGTCGGAACGTAAAAACCTTGAGGAAGCTGAGCGGCTTAAAACATTAAAAGAGCATTTAAGTTCAGCCGAAAAGGAAAACGTCATCAAGCTCGCCGCTGATCTCTCTGCTCGACAACTATCTCAGGACGATGAAAGTATCCTACCAAAACTAGGTCTTCCTGATGTTCCTACGCATACGCAGGATATCGAATTTACCTCTAAAACACGTAATAATTTTAAATTCACGTCCTACGTAAGAGGTACCAATGGTTTGGTTTATCAACAAGCTATAAGAAAATATCCCAATCTAAACCCAGAGGAACTAAAGCTCACACCTTACTATGTTACTCTCCTGACAGAATTAGGTTTCGATCAGGAAGATTATCTATCCATTCAGGAGCGCCAATCGGATAGCGTTGGTTCAATTAGTGCATTCTCATCTTTTTACGCAAATCCTAAAGATGAACAGGATGTATCTGCCAATCTTATTTTATCTTCTAATGCGTTGGCCAGAAACTCTGAAAAGCAAACTTTGCTTATGGCAGAGACAATTAACAAAGTGAGCTTCGACGAGACCGAACGTATTAAGGACATAATAAGTCAAAAAAGAGCCTTGGCGGAACAGGCTGTCATAGGCAATGGCCATATGCTCGCAATGACAGCGGCATGCAGCGGTATGAGTCCAATTGCGGCCATAAATCACGAACTATCTGGGCTCGAGGCTGCAAAAGAGTTGCGTGAATTAGATAAAAAACTGGAAGACAATGCGGCTTTACTGTCGCTAGCCAAACAACTTAAATGCTTACATGAAAATTTTCAGGATAGCCCGATAGAGCTTCTGGTTATCGCAGAAAGTCCCATCCTTAAAGAAATGTCCAACAACTTGCTAGATCTCTGGAAACTTAGCGACAATTTGGTTGATAGTGAAAAAAAACTCACACTACCGCCCATCAGAGAAAGCAGGAAAGAGTTTTGGGTCGCCAATACCCAAGTTAATTTTTGTGCTCGAGCTTATCCTACAGTACCATCGGATCATTCAGACTCCGCACCCCTTACCGTACTAGGAGGCTTTTTACGAAATGGTTTTCTGCATCGCGCTATCCGAGAACAAGGTGGTGCTTATGGTGGGGGGGGCAAGTCAGGACTCTAATATTGGAGCGTTTCGTTTTTTCTCTTACAGAGATCCTCGCTTATCAGAAACATTACATGATTTTGACAAATCTATTCTTTGGCTACTTGAGGAAAAGCATGACGCCGCCACCTTAGAACAGGCGATTCTTGGCGTTATCAGTAATCTAGATAAACCGGGCTCACCGGCGGGAGATGCAAAACGACACTTTCACAATCAGTTATGTGGACGAACCCATGAGTTTAGAGAAAACTTTCGAGGAAAGGTTTTGGATGTGAAGTTACCAGATCTTTATCGCGTCGCAGAAAAATATCTAAAACCCGAACTTTGCAGCACGGCCATACTAAGTGATTCAAAATGCAGAGATGAAAATCAGGCAATGATCGAGTCGCTCGATCTTACTGTTAGAAACCTTTAGAGAAAACTTTTCCATGCTCAGTATAAGGCCGATATCAGGGACCCTTGGAGTCGAAATAAGCGGCCTAAATTTAAATGATGAGTTGGAGGACTCACAAGGCCGATTGTTAAGAAATCTTCTTAATGAATACGAAGTTATATTTTTTCGAGATCAAGATATTTCTCATTTGAGTCATAAATCACTTGCCCTCACTTTCGGTCCTCTTCAAACCCATCCTGCGTATGAAACTGTCCAAGGTTATCCTGAAATCACTATTTTAGAGAGTACCGCGGAGAAACCCTCTAAGATTGAGGCATGGCATTCAGATATGACCTTTAAAAGGCACCCGCCTATGGCCACAGTTCTGAAAGCCGTAATTGTTCCCGAAATTGGTGGAGATACTCTCTGGGCAAGTATGAGTGCCGCTTACGAGGGCTTATCTTCGCATATGCAGAACTTTCTTTCTAACCTTGTCGCAGTCCATGATTTTTGCCATGGATTTAAGGAAACATTAGCAGAACACGGAGGACGAGAACGTTTAAAAGATACAATTGCTATGAATCCACCAGTACAACATCCCGTAATAAGAACTCATCCAGAAACAGGAAAGAAAGTGATCTTTGTAAATTCATTATTTACTACTCATATCCAAGATTTAACGAAATCAGAGAGCCAGGAAATACTTGGTTTCCTATATAAACATCTAATGACTCCAGAATTTACCTGCAGATTTCAGTGGGAGCCGCATAGTATCGCCATATGGGATAATCGCAGCACTCAACACAAACCAATTAACGATTACTTCCCTAAACACCGACGAATGGAGCGAATTACTATTGACGGAGACCATCCCTACTAAAGATTAATCAGGTATCTAGTTGTCCAGACCTCAGTTTAACAAGGTAATCCGATATTTCTCGCTTTACCTCAGGAGCGAATAGATATAGTCCAAGAACATTAGGAAGCGCGATCAAGAAAGTCATGGCATCGGAGAAATCTAGAACAGCCCGAAGTTGAATCATGCATCCTAAGGCAAGAAAGCAACAAAAAATACCCTTAAAAAGTAGCTGGGTTTTTTTTCCCTCACCAAACAGGTAGCTCCAACCTTTTAATCCATAGTAGGCCCAAGCAACGCTGCTAGAAAATGCAAATAAAAGCGCTGCCAATGCCAAGGGATAAGGAGCCCA
>CABYJX010000054.1 GCA_902519405.1 uncultured Gammaproteobacteria bacterium | reverse complement strand
AATCAAGGATTTAGTGAGATACAGGATTTGACTGTTGTGGGTGGAGGTCCCGCCGGTATAGCCGCGTCAATATATGCGGCCCGGAAGGGACTAAAGGTCTCTTTGATCGTTGAAAAAATGGGTGGACAAGTTGCAGATACTGTAGGAATAGAGAATATGATCTCTATGTCAAAAACTACAGGGTTGGAGCTAACTAAAGATCTGGGGACTCATCTGGACGATTACGACGTGAGTGTCAGAGAGCTTCAGAGAGTGGCTAGTATTGAGCGTGGTGATCTCATGAGTATAAAGCTAGCATCTGGCGAAGTTATAAGTTCCAAATCGACTATTATCGCGACTGGTGCGGCTTGGAAAAAGCTTGGTATCAGGGGGGAGGATGAAAATATAGGTCGAGGTGTAGCATTTTGTCCTCACTGTGAAGGTCCCTTCTTCAAGGGAAAAAAGGTGCTGGTTATTGGTGGTGGGAATTCTGGTTTGGAGGCTGCACTTGATTTATGTGGAATTGTCGAACACGTCACAATTCTAGAATTTCTCCCCAAACTTAGCGGCGATCAGGTACTTGTAGATCAGATAGCCTCCCGTAGTAATATCGATATTATTACGAATGCCGCGTGTCAGGAAATCCATTCGTTTAATCAAAAAGTCGATTCGGTATCATACATAGATAGATCTAGTGAAGCAAAACATACGATTTCAGCTTCTGGTGTTTTTGTTCAGATCGGCTTAGTTCCCAATAGTCAATTTGTAAGAGATTTAGTGGATGTCAACGCGTTTGGAGAGATCATAGTTAATGAAAAAGGCGAGACTTCGGTCGAAGGTATCTTCGCGTGTGGTGATGTCACTACGGTACCATACAAGCAGATAAGTATCGCTATCGGTGATGGTGCTAAAGCATCGATAGCCGCCGCTGAATACCTTCAAAAGCTTCCAATAAGCGCGGAAAATGTAGCTAGATAACCTGCATTAATAGCCTATGCTAATCCAATGAATCTTTTTAGCCTGAAGGCTTCTCAGGTGCCATCTAGTGGCATCGCTGGACTCACCTGGATTCACTCGGTTATTGGGGACGTTTTTATTGTTTAGAAATAGTTGTCTTCTATGCGCTTGTGAAATTCAAGCATAAGCTGCTTTACATCATAGCTCTTGGTGAATCTTAATTATGATGGTTCGTGTCATAAGCCTTGGGGGGTAGATGGTTATTTCTCACGTGTTTTAGTACCCGGGAAGTAGAAATTTATATGGCTTACGTAATGTTTTTTGCTTCAAAAGTCCTGCAACCGTCGCCATCAGAATAGTGTAAGAAAATTTTTTGCAAGCCCTAGAAATAAGTATAATTCAACTGTAGTTATATGCCGATGTTCAGAGTAAAAATGAATTTCCAACTATTTGTCTATGCATTTGTGCTAATCGTATACTCAACTGTTGCGAACGCAGAATTGATATTGAACTGTTCCCTTGATGAGTCCTCAGGATTCAGGAATATTTCGAATTTAGAGAAACAGATTGAGCTTGTGAAAAATGAGAGTTTCAGTCTGGTATGGGACAATGTGAGTATCAGCGATTCCTCCTCGGCATTTTCTATAATTTGCGCTTTGCCGAGTTCAAGCACGTTAAACAGCGTTAGTGCAAGTCTTGCGGCAGGTGCTGAATCGATGCTTTTACCAGCTACTTCTTGCAAAGCAGTTGAGACATCTAACACTGTATTACTGAAGTCGCAAGAATCTGGTTTGGTAAATTCCGAGACAGAAACCAGTATCCCAGTCGTATGCCCGATTAATACGCTACTATTCAATGGGTTAGCTGAAGACATTCTGAAAGTGACTTTGCGCGGCTCCACCGAAAATCCCTTAGCGTCAGCAGTTCAGGCGGTAAAGGACTACTGTAATCTTAGCGAAAAAATCTATAACGAAGGAATTGGATTGAATAGCGAGTCTGAATGGACATGCACCCCAAGCCAACGAAAATTAGTTGCTAATGGAATACCTAATCACGAGGTTGGCACATTTCCCAATTCGAGCAACCCTAATACAATTGGTATTCAGGATATTCGGAAAGCGTTCGATCTAAACCCTGAACTGGTATCCACCTCGGGAGAATTTGTGAAAAGACCAGGATACGGCCTTAACGGAGTTTTATTTGAACCCCAGACAGACGCCGCCTGCACGGATTCAGGAGCATGCGTCTTGGTCGGCGGAACAGGCTTCTGGAACATCGAAGCCCAGGGCCACGACACCTTTTCTCTTGGGCTGGATATGAATAATGCACACGTACAGCCTAATGGTACTTATCATTACCATGGAACTCCAGAGCGTTATATCGAGCTCCTAGCATCAAGTAGCGACAATCCTCAAATACTGCTTATGGGTTGGGCGCTAGATGGTTTTCCAATTTACGCACGCTATGGATACTCGAATGCGACTGACTCATCTACAGAAGTCAAGCTCCTCAGATCGAGCTGGCAACTAAAGCCGGTCGGCGACACTGGTCGTCCGCTCATTACCAATAAAGGTGTCACAATTTCAATGGGTACTTTCACTCAAGACTACGAATATGTCGAAGGTTCAGGAGATTTAGATAAATGTAACGGCCGTTATGGAGTTACGCCTGAATTTCCTGAAGGAGTTTATCATTACATCGTAACAGATGATTTTCCTTATATCTCTCGTTGCTTAAGAGGACGATTTAATTATTAATTTAGCTACATAGAGGTTCATTAGTAAATAATCAGAATCACCGTTCTATAGGCAATCCTAAATTAAATCGAGTTTATTTGAATAGAGTAAATAACCGTAACGTCAGCACCTCTATATACAAATACCCGCTCAAATATTTTGAGTCAGTATGGAAACTTGTTCTCATTAGACCCACTTGCTTGACTAAGACTTATATAAAGCCTCAAAAGTTAGCCGCTACATGCGCTTCGGAAAGATTCAACTACGTCTCTGAATTCTTTTGAAAAAGCAAATTTTCTATACTGATAGGCTTTCCAGCCCTGACATATGTTATATAACTTCTCAATACCTCTCTTCCTCGCCGACCAGGTAGACTCATCCATGAGACCTTGCCCATGTTGATAAAAATCATTCTCATACAGACCCCATACAGTATGAATAACATTCCTTAGCCCAACCTCATTTCTTGAAAGTTCATAGTCCAACTCTTCTTCCAAGTAGACTGATTGAAAGTCAATACCCGTAACAGTTAAGTTTGAAATGATGTCCACTACCAAAGCGGATCTAGCTTGTTGCTGCCCGGCAATAGCAACTCTCTGAGTTTGTTGGAGCTCAAGTCCTACAAATATTAGCGAGCCGATAACTCCCAACATACCAAAGATCTGGACTACAAAATTCTTATTAGCACCATCCATATTTTCATCCCTATAAGTTACAATCAACAGTTGGATGCTGATATAACCTCAACTGTACCAATCAAATCAACCAGTGAGTGCTTTTACTGGAATTCATCAGGAATGATCTATGAGAAAGATATTTGCTTCGCTCTCCGTTTTATCATGCACTTTGGTAACTTCATTAAGCAACACCCATGAACAACAACCTCTTGGTCAGGAACTTATTGATTGGAAGACAGATGAACCAATTATTCGTACGCTGACTAATGCTTACAACCTTCATGGCGGCGGTACGGTAGTTAGTTGGAGACCTAATGGACGAATAATTCAAGCTTATGGACGTGAATGCATTTTTGGCCCGCAATTTCTTTTTGATGTTGACGATAACTTTGCTTTCGATATTGACGAAAATGTTACTCTGGAAATCTTAATAGATACCTCTTTGTCCAGTAGTTTCAGCATTTCTTGGGATCATGCGATAAATCCTACTTCTAGAAGTGTCAATCTTAACTATACCGAAAGTGAAAACTTGCAATGGGTCAAACTAGATTTAAAGCGTTCAAGATTTGCTAACCGTCTTTATGGTGGTACTGATTTTTCTATTGCTGCTTCGAATGCGACTATATTTCCACAAGATAGTGATAAAGATCATGAGTTACTCATCTGTGATATCGAATTGCGTAGACAGAATCACAATCCAGCCAAAGTTGTCCCATCAGAACTAATTCTGAGTATCACTGATGAGAATGGATTGCCCACAACAGCAAGAGCCGGACTCTATATGCCAGACGGGAAGATGCCGTTAGTTAGCGAATCGGCACTCGAGATAAGTCGCTACGCTGAACGTGTAAGACAGTTGCCTCTCAGAAAATCTCTTGGATATTGGCCATCAAGTGGTCGTTTCGTATTTTATATTGATGAGATTTATCGAGCTGCGATTCCACCGGGAGAATATATATTACTCCTAGCAAAAGGTCCGGAATATCGGCTATTAAAAAAGCAGATATCACTGAAAAGCGGCAGCTCCACAGCGCTAAAGGTATCACTAAAACGATGGATTAATATGCCTGAGCGAGGCTGGTTTTCAGCGGATAGTCATGTACATATTGGAAGACAGAACCAATCAGTCAATTCGAGAGTTTCGCGCTTTCTTCGAGCCGAGGATATTCACTTAACTAATCTCCTTGAAATGACGAACATAGGGAATACCCATTACCATCAATACGCATTCGGTCCTCGTGGTCAATATCTTGACGGGAATTATGCTTTAGCAGCTGGTCAAGAGTCGCCGCGCACCTCACATCTTGGCCATACCATCGGACTGAACGCCACTTCACTTCACCTAACTCGTCAAAACTATTACTTGTATGATCAGGTTGCTCAAGCTGTTAGACAAGATGGAGGGACTTGGGGCTATGCACATGCTGCTATCGGTGCATTCAACTTAAACCGTGGATTAGCATTAGATGTTCCAGCAGGAATTGTTGATTTCATCGAGATTCTGCAGCTAAATACCATGAATCCGACATATCTTTATGATTTCCTAAATATGGGTTTCAAGATACGGCCCTCCGCAGGGTCAGATTTCCCTTACATGCATGTTCCTGGTGCGGAACGTATCTATACTCAAGTCTCAAAACAGTTTTCAGTCCAAAATTGGTTTGACGCTTGGCAGAACGGACGGAGTTTTGTTTCTAATGGCCCGGTAATTGAATTTCAGATCAATGGAGAATCAAGAGCAAACGAAGTTAGCTTAACGTCTGGTCAGAAAGTGCGGATTATAGCTAAGGCATCGATTAATCCTGACTTAGATAAAATGACTAGATTGGAATTGATCAGCCATGGCAAGGTTATAGCGAAATCCCAATTAGATGAAGGGGCAGAGTCAATAAGTCTCGCCTATGACTTTTACCCCAATAAATCACAGTGGTTAGCTATTCGAGGACAAGGGAAGGCAATGGGGAAAGTTCATACTGCACCATTCTTCGTCTATGTTGACGGTAATATGAATTTTAGTGATGCTTCTATCTTGACCCAACTTGCGGGTAAATACATTCGACAACTAGATGAGATTCGTAACTCGATGCCAGATTTGAATACAGAGTGGGAACACTTCGATGTTGGCGACGTTATGGTTTCGCGTTGGACTGAAAATAAAAAAGATATTGATAGACGTATTGCAAATGCTAAAAAGCACTATCGGAAGCTCATCGATTCTCAGCAATAACTTTTCAATCTACTTTGATTGATGCACATGAATCTAATCAAGCAGATAGCTAGATTTATAATCTTTGTTAACTCTCCAATAAAATCAGAAGGTGTTATATTAAACTCGCAATAGGATTGGAGATTATTATGGAGCTAGTTGTGATTGTCATTATGCTGGCATTACTGGAATATATTATACTTTTAGCACGAGTCGGTTCAGTAAGGGTGAGAACGGGCTTGGAGGCTCCTGCTGTAACGGGGAATGAAGAATTTGAAAGACACTTTCGAGTCCACTACAACACAATTGAACAATTAATTTTATTTATTCCCAGCATATGGTTTTTTGCGGAGTATGTTCATATACAAGGTGCAGTTACTTTAGGCATCGTTTTTATAATCGGCAGAGCTCTTTATGCGGTTAATTACGTTAAAGAACCTGCTTCTCGCAATGTTGGTATGATACTGACAGTACTACCTTGTTATACTCTAGTACTAGGAGCTCTTTGTGGCGCGATATGGACTGCTATTTAGAAAGAGACGAATGAAAAATCTCCTACTCATACTTATCCTATCAACCCTGACAACAAGTACCTTTGCCGATTGGGATGATATGTATTCATGCACAACTAATACATTTCAAAAGGTTTTCCTTGATGGAATGCTAGGCCAATTCAAGAAAAAAAACTTTGAATTTAAAATAGATAGAGAGAAGAATGCCCTAATTTTTAATAACGACGATGGATTCATAGGGAGAGAGTTATTGACTATTTTGGAAGCTGATTTTCGAGAACAGCCATTTGACACCGAGGTTATCCTATCCGATAGTTATCCTAGTAAAGCTAAGTTGAAAATAAGGGAAGAAGTGACGGGAGATCACTTTAAATTGATTGACGATAAATTTATTTATACCGCCATTAATTTAGGTACAGTTGAAACGGTTATTGCAAACTGCAGTAGATTGTAGTTTCTTAACCTACATCTCATTGTGTTACCGATAGACAAACAAGATATTTACTGATTGTAGTGACGGATTTTAGAACATCTGAGATCTTTAGAGCTAATATCTCGTGAAACATTGGGATTTTTAACTATGCTTGTGAATTAGTTGAGCGGCCCATTCAATCACCTTGGGGTTTTCTTCAACATTCAAAATAAATTCTTGACCAAATCCCTTATAAAAAATTCTACAATTTTCTTGATCTTCCCATTTAAGTCTATTGAGAAATAAATTATGGCTGCCTGAAAAATATTTTTTAGGAAGCTTCCATCTTGATCTTGTCATGTTACTTTCTGTAAGTATTAGATCTTTGTGGGAATATTTAAATAATCCATGTCCATTGATATTAATATTAAGGCTTAACTTTTTCTTCCCAATGTATATCGTGTTATTGGTATATCTGGATACATCTCCAAATCCATGAGGATGCTCAATATTGTTTTGCTTCAAAAAATGTTTGATATCCTTGGAACCCTTAATAATTCTGTCTACTTCTAGCCATCCAAAGAGATGATGAAGGTTTTTACCTTTATAAAAAAAGTCTCTAAACCAACCAAAAAACAAGAATAAATCTCCAGAGCATACCTTATGGTTTTTTAACTCAGTCTGCGAGGAGCCTGCCTGTCCAAAGATTCCTATTTTTTCATTTAGAAGTGGATCAAGATGGCAAAAACTACATGGCGAAATAGGGGCAGAAACTTCTTTCAAAAGATCAGTTCCCGAAATTTCGTCAAAATTGAGATTTTTGTACCTTACAGGAGAAGGATAATTTTGAGGAATAGGTAGTGAATATATTCTTCCATCTCTTAAAATTGGTGATGCTACCCCTCCGGCTTTCGCGTCAAAACCTTTCCTGCTCAATATCACTCTTCTCATATCTTTATCAGCTATC
>CABYJX010000053.1 GCA_902519405.1 uncultured Gammaproteobacteria bacterium | reverse complement strand
ATATGGATGTACTCCAAGAGCTGGCTGATGACGTTAAAGGCCTAGCTATAGAGTGCGACATCACTCGGATGGAAGACATAAAGCATTCAGTCGCTACGATCAAAGCAAACTATTCAAAACTTGATATTGCCGTCAATTGCACTGGATGGGGCCTGTTAGTGCCATTCGAGGAAACACCAGAAAACGATTTACAAAAAATGATGGATCTGCAGTTTAAGGGTCCTTATCAGTTTATGCAGGTTCTTGTCGGCGAAATGAGTAATAGCGCGTCCATCATTCAAATATCATCTGCTACTGCAAAGATATTAGTTGGTAATCATCATGCTTATATCGGTACTAAGGCCGGAATAGATCACGTTGTGCGTGGGGTGGCAGATGAGTTTGGCTATCGTGGAATTCGGGTAAATTCTATCTCACCCGGATTAACACCGTCTCCGATGGCCGCGCCTCATCTAGAGACACCAGGTTTGCTCGATGCCTTCCTTAAAGAATACCCGTTGGGTAGACTTAATACATCGGAAGATATAGCTGCAGCTGCAGTATTCGTAGGCAGCGACGAATGCTACATGACAGGCCAAAACCTTCAGGTTAATGGAGGTTTAACACTTAGGAGAAATCCTACCCCCGGCGAAATTGAGCAGCATGTTGCTGCAGCGATGGGATCATAAAAATGAGTCTTGAAGCCGAATCTGCAATAAGAAAACTGAATGCTCGCTACTGCGATGCTATTATACGCAGAGATCCCATTGATTGGGGCGCGTTATGGCATGAGGACGCAAAGTGGTATCTCCTGGGTAATTGGATTGAAGGTAGGGACTCTATAGTAGCTGCGTGGGAAGAGGCCCTATCTGGTCTGCCTGTTGTATATCAGAGGATGAGTGGTGAAATTATAGAGGTAGATGGAGATAGTGCTGCATGTCGTGTTTATGTTGATGAGCAAGTCGTGGATGCTGAAGGCACTGCTCTGAATTTCGTCGGTGTTTATAATGACAAATGCGTCTATAGAGGTGAGAAATGGATGTATATGGTCAGGCGTTTTGATTTGATTGCAACTAATACAGGTCGCCTTGATGTGAAATCGTGGATGGGTTATCCAAAAATATAAAAGGGAGAAACGTGCTAGATGGGTATTATCATTGCGGGCGTCTTAAGAGTCGCGCCAGAAGATAGAGATCGGGTCATGACAGATATTGCGCCGCTAAATGAGACATCTCGAAGGGAACACGGATGCCAAAGATACGATTGGTCACCTGATTATCATGATCTCGGAATTATTTATGTATTTGAAGCTTGGGATGATGAGGAGAGTCTTGCAGGCCACTTCTCTAGCGACGCTTACTGGAAGACTAGAGGTATCTTCGAGGAAGTAGGTGTCATAGAGTCAGAAATATATAAATATCAAACGGATTTGAGGGGCCCGGTCTACGACGACGACGGCATGCCTCGAGCTGATTTCTTCACTACTAGTTAAGTTTATCGTTTAAATAGGGCCAAAAGAAGTATATTTTTAATTAGTAGGCTGTTGCATTTTTATTACGATTAGATTTAAAATTGTTTCAATCGCACTATTATTATTACACGTATATTCCTGTATCTTAATTGACTAAATCTTAGTAGGAGTTGTGAAATGAAAGTAGTTGCAATATTTGTGAGTATATTAATCCTTTCTTTATCGTCCTTAGTGACAGTAGCAGCGGATAAAAATAAGTTGATGAACGAATGTGAGGCTGCCCTTAAGACAAAATATGGCGCAGAATCTCTCGTGAGACTTAAAAGAACTAAAACTTTTAAAGGTCTGACCACGTTGACCTTTAAAGTGGTGCCAGAAGGGGGAACTAGGACGAGCATGACCTGTTCATCGCAATCTGGTGGAGAGGTGAGTATCCAGTGAAATCCGATAGCGATCACAAAAGGTGTGAATGCATTAATGCCTAAGGAAAGATCGCGGGATAGTAAAGGGTGAACTGGGAAGATTTAAAAGTTCTTTTAGCCCTTACTAGATATAGCTCAACCCGAGCGGCGGCTGTCAAACTTGGGGTAAGTAATACTACCGTCAGCCGACGTTTGGACGAGCTTGAAGAACAAATAGGAGGCAAACTATTCGACAGAACTCCGGAGGGGTTTAAAGTAACGTCTTTAGCTGAGAAATTGCTACCGGCTATCAAGCAGGTGGAAGACCTTCTAATAGAAGCGGAGAGAAGCGTAGCCGGTGGCGATATGGCCATGGAGGGTACGATCAGGATCAATCTGCACGCCACTCCTCAGACAGGTTTAATCCTTTCAGCGCTCACCTCATTTGCAGAGCAATATCCGGAAATAAAACTTGATATATTTGGCTCGGAGAGCATGCCTGATCTATCGAGGCGTGAAGCAGATTTTTCTATACGCGGATTGAAAAGCGGTAGCCGACCTCCAAAAGACGTTGTGGGCAGTAAACTTGGCCGTTTATCCTATTCGACTTATGTACATAAAGATCTTCTCGCTTCTACCATTGAAAAAGGTATAGATCTCACTTATCTCAAACCATCCGAAGAAACGATGCGGGAACATAAAATATTACAAAAAGCAGACGAGCAGGAACTTGAGATAAGACAAAACTTTATCGATGCTCGACATACATTAAGTAGCATCGCTCTTGCAGCCGCCGCCGTTAGGGCAAAGCTTGGAGCTTCCCTATTACCATGTTATGTGTTTTCTAACGACAAAAATATTGTTCGGCCACCTAATGCTAAAGTCATGTTGTGGGGACACATTTGGTTGATGCACCATAAAGATTTGCGCCAATCATCCAGAATACGTGCACTATTCAAACACCTGTCAAAACTAGAGCTTAGTTGGCCACGAGGTTGGGACAACACATAATAAAGCAAATCGAAGTGATTAGGCTGCTACCACGCGAACCGGAATTGCACTTTGCCTTACAACTCCAGTATACCGTTGATTGTCGCGACGATTGTCAAGCAGTCTATTCGTATTCGATCCAATAAACTGAGCAGACTCTTCGTCGTCTAGAGGATTATCACCCCAACAGTGGTACATTGAAATTACACCCCTTTTTATCCTTTTATTTGCGATCACAATACCTGGTATCACGCCGTCCTGAGATTCTATCCTAATTACCGATTCATCTTTCAAGCCCAACAGCAAAATATCGTCCGGATGCAAAAATGCCGGATTAAAGGTTCCTGCTTTTTCTACCAGCATACTTAGGTTACGCCCCGAGGAATTTAGGACATATTTGCTACGAGAGCAAATGAGGCGGAAAGGATAACTCGGATTGGATTCTTCGCCTTTTAGGGCGTCAGCAAAGTCCTGATCTAGTCCAGCAGGAAAGAATTCCAGAAGTCCCGCGGTTTCTGGATCTTTCGCCCTCGCTTTAATCTGATGCTCTGGAAATCGATGCCCACCGGGGTGATCTCGCAGCCAGCTAAGAGGAACTCGCGAACCCAAGGTGATCATTTCCAATATCTCAAACTTACTGGGTTTCCTATTGGTGGGAACGATTTGCTCGCCGATGGCCACCTCTATATTTAACTCTCGCGCTATGCCCCAATAAAGCTCCCACTCTTCAATCACATCATGTTCGCTCTTTATAACAGTGTCTGTATATTGACTGTACGGCTCTTCATAAAAAGGGTCTGCCAGTAGAGTAACATCCGCTCTCTCCAGACTAAGTTTTGGCGCGATAATATAATCGGCTAATTTGGATGTAGCAGACATATAAGGATCAATGCAGACCAGAAGATCTAGTGATTTCAAGGCTTTATATGTCTTTTCCTGATTAGGCCATGCTGCTAATGGATTGCCACCAACCACAATTAATGCTCGCACCTGTCCATCTCCGGGCAGCAAAATCTCATCAGCAAGCAGATTCGTCAACATCTCCTTGGAGGGACCCATAAAGCCCATGGCAGTTAATTCGCCCAACTGCGGGTCTATTCGGGAAGTTGCACCACCTTCCCAGGCTAGTGGAAGCTCAACAGCCTGTGCGCATCGCGGGGCTGGGGGGCACAAAACACCGGGATTTGGTATAACTTCACCCTCTCTATACACTCTACCGCAAAGACTATTTAACGAGGCCACAAGATGCTGAGTTAAATTCGGATGAGAAGACATTTCCGGACCAGTGCCTGTAACTGCAACTCCTTTCCTCGCCGATGCAAAGGTCCTAGTCATCGACAAGATATCATCACTATCCAAGCCAGTTCGATTTGCGACATAGCTTAGATCAAACGGTTGAACCTGCTCTGCAAGCTGCACGAGTCCTCGAGTGTTAGTCTGGCAAAATTCGACATCATGCAAATCCTCATCCAAAATGACTTTAATCATCCCTGCCAGAAGTACACTGTCCTCGCCAGGAGTAATCTGTAAATATTGATATGCGCGGCTTGCAAGCTCTGTTCGACGAGGATCTACGACTAGTAATTTCAGCCCTTTTTTTTGTGCTTCTCTCAGCTTGTCAAAGGGACTATGAGAGGGCACTCCACCTGGGGGTGCATATTGCGAAACTAAAGGGTTGTTACCAATAACTAAAGCGACGTCAGAATCATTGAACATGTGGTTACCGGCACCCCAGACGCCATGCCGAGTAATGCAAAATACCTTTGCCGGCTGATCAATAGTGACACTCGTATAATACGAGGGTGAACCAATGGCATCATGAAATGCTCTACTAAATCCGATCTGTGCAGAATTTTGAAAAGAGTAGGTGCCGTTGTAGGTGGCTACCGATCGAGGTCCATAGCGTTCTATTATTTTACCGATCGAGTCTGCAATTTCTTTTACAGCCAGATCGGAGTGGATTGATTCCAGATGACCATCGACTCGTTTTTGGGATGAGGTAAGCCGCTCTTCCTGATACATCTGTTCTACCAGCTGACGGCCTTTGACGCACGTATACCCTCCATAGTAATCGTTATCTCGATCGGGCTTAACGGCTACTACCCTATCTGCCTCAACCTCTACATCCATAGGACAATAGGCGTGACAATAGCGACAGAACGACTTTTTAATCATGCGGGCTCCTCTGAAACTACAACTCCATACTACAGTGACATCTCCCTACTCTCAAAGGGTCTAGTTCTGACTAACTACTGCTGAATCCTCGTCTTTCCAACTCTCTCTGATAACGCTCAGCATCGCTCTCTAGAGGCTCCCCTAGCTGTGACTCGTTTACAGTCCCTGCTAGATGAGCATCCGCCACACCTTTGTTATACATTATTTTTTTCTCAGGAGTCACGCAGAGAATAATTCGCAAGGGCGAATCCAATAAATTAACCACGAACTCTGGATTGTCTGGATACCACTTGTGAGCCAAGGCACTGTAGAACCAATCTTTGGATTTACCATCCTCAAAGAATTCACCGCGACCCTTAAAAGTAACAGCTCCCTCTGGAAGACTAGAATCGGCAACTGGATAACTACAGGAACTTACATTTACCGACACTCTGTTATCTCTGCGTATAGCGGAGGCCCGATGTCTTTGAGCCGTAAAGGTCACCCAGATATTTCCCTGGTGCCAAACAAACGCGTGAGTAACCCCAACCGGCCACCCGTCCTTTGTAGACCACATTAAGACGCACTCTCCTGCATTTGCCATTAACAGATCTACCTCGGCATCAGTAAAAGGATAGATCGAGACATTTTCATGTTTATCAGTTTTTACCATGGCCGCTTCCAAACTAGACATTTTCTTGAATGAATTATTTTAGAATCTTATAGTATCACGGTAAAAAAAAGGCGCCTCGTGGCGCCTTTCCTTATACATATTTAGCACTAAAACTTATATCTCACCTCTGCACCGAAATACCTAGGTCGATTAAGGGTACCAAAAGACCATAATCCGGGCAGGTATGTCGGAGAAGAATCTGTCGGGCCAGCGGCCACAACCTGTGCACTCACATCTAGGAAACTCATGAAGTAATTTTCGTCAGTCAGATTCTTTCCAAAGACAGAGATAGTCCAGCTCTCTGTTTCGTAATTTATCGATGCGTCCAGCAAGCCAAATGCCTCTACCTTCGACGGATTGTACCTTTCCTCTCCTCCGTTGTAATTTGGCTTGGCTATGTTAGATGAAGCTGAAATGTAGTAATCATCCTTCCAAGTATAAGTTAGATTACTTACCAGAAAAGCACCGTTCGGTAGCTCGTGCTCCCAAAGAAGCCCCATTCCCATGGTCATGTCAGGTGCTCGACGGAGCTCCATACTGCTCTTATCGACGACGCCGGTTACACTAGAAATTTCATACTCGTCAAAACTGGCGTCTAATAATCCAATATTACCTCTAAATGATAATCCAGCAGCAATCATCCAAGCCATTTCGAGCTCTAAACCTGTGATTGACGCCTTCGCAGCATTAGCAACCACTGTTACTGTCGCTTGCCCAGCAGCACCAGGTAAGACAAGATCCTCCTGCTTATTCTCGTAATCGACCTCAAAAATTGATCCATTTAAAGTTAAACGATTATCCATCCATGAGCTCTTAAATCCAGCCTCCCATGATTCTACACTCTCTGGATCATAGGGTCCTATATCACCGGTGTTTGACGCTCTCCCATTATAGCCACCAGAGCGGAATCCTTCGGAATAAGTCAAATAAACCATTCCGTACTCTCCGTTGTAAGTGAGTCCTACTCTCGGAGTGAACTTATCCCAACTTGCTCTGCCATCATTATAATTAGGATCAGGTGTGGCTCCAAAAGACGGACATCCCTCTCCAAAAGTTCCGCTTCCAAGTCCACCAGCCAATTCCTCAATCGGGGTTTTCCAAACACCATCTGCATCAACCCATGTGCCATTAGTGCCACCAGTAGGATCATTAGTACTAACGACCAAGCAAGCCTCTTTTTCTTCATCTATGTATCGACCGCCGAGACTAACGCTAAGATTTTCTGTAACATCTATATCAACCTGAGCGAAAAATGCCGTGTTTTCAGTCTCCTGATGGTACCAAGGTGAAGCGGTGTACGCATTAGGGTTGCCAAAGGCAAAGAAATTCGTATTCTGGCTCAGTGTGTACTCGCTCTCCCAGAAAAATGCGCCAACTGTGCTCGTACCCCAAGCCCAATCAGACTCTAATCTAAACTCAAAACTTGTTTGAAGTTCTTGAGTTGGCCTGCTTGTCTTAAAAAGATCTGCCGCTGTACCATCAAACTCATTTATAGCAAGTTCATCAGTATCGCGATCACCAAATACAAACGCTAACTTGTGGGTATCGTTAATCTGCCAATTAGCATGAACTGTCCATGCTTCAGTATCCATACTAGCCACTTGCTCCTCAGAGGTGCGGCTCTTGTAATGATGTGCGATATCCAGCTTATTACTACAATCCGTTGATAAGCCAGTCAAAAAATCTGGTGCGGCGAATGCAAATAGCTCCTCTGCACCAGGACCAGCGCCAGTAGCTGAGGGCGTAAGGCATGTCAAAGGCCGAGTCTCTGTGTCATCATCCACATCATCAAATATTACCCTAAGATCAAAGTTATCTGAGGGTTCCCAAAGAGCAGCAATACTCACCGCCGTCATGTCGTTATCACCTTCTCGCTTATTACGGGTGACGTTATGAAAATAACCTCCACCTTGAATACTCATGGCAGATATTTTTACGGACAAGTCGCCCATTCTTGGAAGATTTAGCAATGCTTTGATATCTTCCTGCGAGTCTTCTGCAATCGTTGCCACCACTTTGCCACCAAACTCGCCAGTTGGCTTAGATCGAATAACGTGCATCAACCCACCGATCGTATTTCTTCCAAAAAGAGTACCTTGTGGGCCTCGCAAAACCTCAATTCTCTCTGCATCCCAAAGATTAAGAAGCGCCCCGGATGTCGATTTTAGATATATTCCATCTTGATAAATAGCCACCGCTGGATCATAGCTTTTTTCCACCTCAGCGTGCTGAACTCCCCGAATGGAGACACCAACAGTTCCGTTGCCAAGAATGGGGTTGAAGATAAGGTTAGGTGACATCCCTGTGATTTCGTCAATGGTCCTCGCATAGGACTTTTCTATCGCAGCCGCATCCATAGCCGATACGGATATTGCTACGTCTTGCAAATTTTCCTCTCGCTTCTGCGCAGTTACAACTGTCTCTTCCAGCGTATCAGAAATTGTTCTTTGTGCCATCGAATCGGCGGCTAATGCTACCGCCGCCACAAGCGGCATCAGTTTTAATGCTTTAAGATTCATACTATAAGCCTCATTTTAAATCTACCCTGTGAATATTTTTTTATAGCAAGTACTATCTTCGCAATTGCT
>CABYJX010000052.1 GCA_902519405.1 uncultured Gammaproteobacteria bacterium | reverse complement strand
AAGCCCCACGTTTTCTATCATACTGGGGAAATTTCTTGGTGGTTGGTTACTGGTTTTGTTGGCCCTAGCTTTAACATTGCCAATACCTATTTCGATTTCACTAATTGGCGATATTGACTGGGGACCAGTAGTTGGAGCCTACCTTGCTAGTGCCTTGCTTGCTGCCGCTTATATCTCAATGGGGCTCTGTATGAGTGCCCGTACCGATAATCCAATTGTAGCCTTAATATTAACGACTTTAACTTGTGGGGTCTTCTATTTCGTTGGCTCAGATATGCTTGCCAATCTCTTCGGTCACCATATAGGTGAATGGCTTTCGCTATTAGGAACAGGCTCTAGGTTTGACTCAGTTAGCAAGGGTGTCTTGGATATAAGAGATTTGTATTACTACGTTTCTATCATAGGAATCTTTTTAATTTTTAATTTACTGGGCCTCGAGAGATTAAGATGGGCGGGAAATCCTCGAAATGAAGCCCATAATCGAACCTATTGGTTTGCGGGTCTAGCGATAGCAAATCTGTTAGCTGGCAATATTTGGCTTCAGCAAATTAATGGCCTGAGACTCGACATCACCGCAGACCAAAATCATTCAATATCCAAGGCAACGGAGGTACAACTTGAAAATCTCCGCGAACCATTGTTATTGCACGGATATTTTTCCACCAAAACTCATCCACTTTTAGCGCCACTCATCCCCCAACTTAAGGACTTGTTAAACGAATATAAGATTGCTGGAAAAGGAAATATCAAGGTGATGTTTTCAGATCCAACTCAAAACAGAGAGATGGAAGAGGAGGCGGCTGCAACCTATGGTGTCAAACCAGTTCCTTTTCAAACTGCTGATCGTCATCAATCAGCGATAGTAAATTCTTACTTCGATGTTGTTATTGCCTACGGAGACGAATATCAAAAACTTGGCTTTCAAGAGCTAATTGAAATAAAGGCCAGCGGAGATAGAGATCTGGATGTTGTCTTAAATAATCCAGAGTACGCAATCACTCGTTCAATACGCAAAGTCACTAATGCCTTTCAGTCATCTGGTAATATCTTCGATCTAATCGATACGCCAATTAAATTTCATGGGTATATTTCTTCCAAAGAGAGACTTCCTATGGAACTCGCAGACCTCAGAGACCAATTAGAATCAATCCTACTTAAAATTAAATCTGAGTCACTTAATAAGTTTCAGTTCGATTTTCAGGATCCAGATTCTCAAGATGGAGTTGCTGATTTCTTGCAAAGTGAATACGGATTCAGTCCACAAATTGCTAGCTTACTTGACCCAAATCCCTTTTGGTTTTATATGGTTTTGGAGACAGAGCAAGAAGTGATACAGATTCCCCTCCCGGAGACTTTGGATAAAGCATCTGTCGAGAAAACAATTACTGCCGCTATACGCAGACTTGCTCCGGGATTCCTAAAGACATTAGCGATAGCGAAGCCTGAAGGCTATGGTCCGACTGGGCAGAGATACTCTCAGCTTGAAGCTGCTATTCAGGAGGAAATGCGCCTGAGCCAAACCTCTCTAGAAAGCGGCGCCGTACCTGAAGATGCCGACCTATTATTAGTGCTTTCTCCCGATTCATTTTCAGCAAAGCAACTTTTCGCGATAGATCAATTTTTAATGCGCGGTGGTAGCGTCATTATTGCCACCTCTCCATTTCATGTTTCTCTTGAACGCGGACTAGAGGCCACACCACATAGCTCCGGTTTAGAGGAATGGCTCTCCAGCAAAGGGATAACGATAGCAGAGACCTTAGTGCTAGATGCGCTTAGCGGAAATTTACCCGTGCCCGTAGAGCGCAATATAGGAGGACTAAGCTTCCGAGATATTCAAATGCTCAAGTACCCACATTTCCCAGATTTGCGCGCGGACGGGCTTAACCAAACAAATCCAGTCACAGCCTCTTTAGATCAAATCACCCTTAGCTGGGCATCCCCTATCAACATATCTGACCTGCCTAGCCTGGAATATGAGGAGCTGCTGAAAACATCGAACGACAGCTGGTCCTCCTCTTCTGTTAACCTAATTCCAGATTATGAATCCCATCCTGAAAATGGATTCTCCCTAGATGGTGATCGCCTTTCTCAAGTTTTAGCAATCTCCTTAACTGGGACCTTTGATTCATTTTTCAAGAATAAAGAATCACCTCTACTGCAAAATAGCACTGAAAAAGACCCTACTTCTGATAACGAGGACAAGTCCACCCCAGATACAAATGAAAATGATGAAGCTGAGCCTATAGTTACTAGTGTTATAGAAAGATCATCTGATTCATCTAAGCTAATTGTAATCGCGAGCAATAATTTCGCGTCTGATGTGAGCTTGGATCTGGTTTCACAAAGTATAAATGCGGCGTACAGAAAACCGATTGCTATGATACAAAATGCCATCGACTGGTCATTAGAAGATGAAGCTCTACTCTCTCTGAGGGGGAAAACTCAGCTAGCACGAACGCTCACGCCAATGTCGAGCAACGAAAGTCGCGTCATCGAATATCTTAACTATTTTTTAGCTATCCTGGGTCTCTTTATGGTCTGGCTGTGGCGTCGTAAAGCTGACACAAAAGAGCAGCTTCGCCAAAAACAAGTATTAATGGGGGCTTGATATGAAATTAAATATTAAATCTCTAGCTATTCTACTCTTTGCGCAGCTATTGGTGGCTATAGGAATATTTTATGGTAAGCAAATAGGCATTACACCAGATTCAGAAAGCTTAGTTATTAACCAACCATTTGAGGAGGTTATACAAATTTCTATCACTAGTAATGATGACTCTTCGGTCAAACTATTATTACAGGATAATAAATGGTCGGTCGCTAACGAGAATAATTTTCCAGCGGATTCAGCTAAAATCAGCAATTTTCTTGACAGCATAAGTTCACTTTCTTCACGACCGGCCTCAGCAGTAGCAGTTACGGAAGGTGCAAGGGCGCGTTTTAAGGTGTCCGATATCGAATTTAGTAAGCAAATAAAGCTTACGAATACGGCGAACATTACTGAAGTACTTTTCCTCGGTAGCTCACCGGCTCTTGATCGTGTCCATATCAGAAAAGGCGGAGAAAACACTATTTTTAGCGTTAAATTTCCCACATATGAGGCGTCTAGCTCAAGCTCGAATTGGCTCGACAAAACGATTCTTCAAGTTCCAAGTGATAGTGTTATCCAAATTAGAATAGGAGAAACAATCCTGGAGAGAAAAGTCGAATCTAATATCAATACGGCTGAGAACACCGTTGTGCAAGAAATTTCGGGATTAAAATTAGCGGAAGACCTAGCTTCTTGGCAGACTATCAATTCAGCTGAACCAAGCAGGCTACTGAACCAAGATGCTGCTCAGGAAATTACCAAACAAGTAGAACGACTACGATTCACCAACCTTTCTAACGATGACAAGAATAATACAGTTGTGAGTGAAGAAGTTTTAGAATTAATTCTTCAGCTTAAAGATGGTAGAGAGATCAAATATATAATTTCCAAGTCTGGAGATGCCTACAATTTGCGCGCGTCAAATTGGGATCAAATATTTTCGCTTGGTAGCTATACTGCAGAGAGACTTATAGAGTCTGTCAGCGACGAAGTACTTTTTCCGTCAGAGACACCGATACTCAATGAGGAATAATTCTAATTTTTTGGTTTAATTCTTAAGTGGCAGATCCAAATGACACTTTTTGGGAAGAAGTGTGTATTGAAATTAGTAAAGCTACGAAATATAGCTTTAAGGCGGTAAAGTACTTGCCAATAAGCTCTGGAGTTACTGGCGAAACCTTCCAACTAAGAACCACATCTGAATCAGTTTTCTTAAAACGAATCGAAATCGATAGATCTAATATCCTCGATGCAGAAACTGAGGGGCTAAGGACTATTTCAGCCACAAATACATTAAGGACCCCATCGATTATTGCAACGGGTGAATCTACTAATTTCGCTTGGCTAGCTCTAGAATTTATATTTCTAACAAATCCCAACTCAGATTCTTCAATAAAGATGGGAGAAAATTTAGCGTCAATGCATCAATTCCAAAATAACTTTCATGGGTGGCACGCTACCAATTGGATTGGCGCTACTAGACAGTACAATAGCTATGAAGCTGATTGGCCAAATTTTTTTAAGGAGTTTCGCCTTCTACCCCAGCTTAAGCTAGCCTTAACTAATAACCTTGACTCCTCCATCTTCGATAATGGAAAGCTATTGCTAGGAGAGCTTTCGAAATTTTTTGCTAATTATTGCCCCTCACCCTCTCTTCTCCATGGAGATCTATGGGCAGGTAATTGGGCCGCAGACCCTGACGGAAGCCCCATCGCTTTTGATCCCGCTTGTTATTATGGAGACCGTGAAACAGATATAGCTATGACGGAGCTATTTGGAGGCTTTCATCAAAATTTTTATACGGCTTATAATTCGATAAACCCACTTGATAAAGGTTATATTGAGAGAAAATCAGTTTATAACCTCTATCATATACTCAATCATTTTAATATTTTCGGAGCAAGCTATCAGCAACAGGCGAGTGATTTGATAATGAAATCACTCACTGCGCTCCGCTAAATTGACTTTGATGACTAACAAGGAGTAAGCACAAAATGACCATAGACGATCATCCTGCTAGAAAAGCAGCTTTATTATCTCGAGAATATGTCCAAACAAAAAACAGAGAGGCTTGGCTTAATCTTTATGCTGATGATGCAATTATAGAGGACCCAATTGGAAAATCCCATATAGATCCTGAAGGAAAAGGGCATCGCGGTAAGGCGGCACGAGAAGCGTTCTGGGATAACTTTATCGCTCCAGCAAATATCCTTATCGATATAAAGGAGAGCTACGCGGCAGGTAACGAGGTAGCCAATCATGTTGAACTGACCATCACCATTCCAGCGGATGATAAAAAAGCGCTACAGCAAAAAGTATTTGGTGTTTTCACATATGCTGTTGATGATGCAGGAAAATTACTTTCACTGCGTGGATATTGGGAAACGGAAGATCCAAACAACTCATTGACCGAGATCAACATTGTCTGATGTAGATGTTATCTAGGTAAGGTAACCATCCGCCATTTCTTTGGCAACTCCCCAAAGAGCCTCAGCCATAGATTGATCATTTAAAAAATGTTTCCCCTTTATGATAACCGCATTAGAGTTTTCGAAGAAAAGTCCTGATATCTCGTCCAATGCAGGGTTCGTGGCGACATAGACTTGCGTTGCAGCGCCTTCCGCTGGTGTCTTGGCTACATAGGGTCCAAGAAAATCAAACGCTTTACGAATGAACGTCGGTGCTGATCGAGCAATATTAGTCAACACCAACCCAGGATGAATAGCATTTGAAGTAAGCCCTGTTCCTTGAAGACGACGTGAGAGTTCGAGCGAAAAAAGTGCATTTGCTAACTTGGAACGTCCATAGGCTTCACCTGAATCAAACTTGCCCTCACCTCTTAAATTATCAAAATCTATACCTACCGAAGGAGCCTGCTTGTATGCGGAACGACTACTCACATGTACGAATCTACCAGAGCCGTTTTCAATCATCTTAGGTAAAATATGATTGACCAGCACAAAGTGCCCCAAGAAATTCACGAAAAAAGTTTTTTCAATACCTTGAACCAACTCTAAATCACCAAAGGTATTTATTCCCGCGTTACAGATCACCATATTTGGTGTTAACCCACGCTGAAAAATATTTTCTACGCAATTTCTAACAGAATCTAAGTTGGTCAACTCGAGTTCAAAGGGTGTAGCGGTACCAGTTATACTATCACAAGCTTTTTGTGCTTTATTCATCGTACGCCCAGTCCCGATAACATGAGCGCCACGCAGCGCAAGCACCCTCATCGTTTCAAGGCCAAGTCCAGAGTTGCAGCCAGTAATCAAAGCTACTTGTCCAGAAAGATCTAATCCTAGCGTAACATCTTCAGCTGTAGATTTTTTAGTAAAACCGCTTGATGGCAGACTATC
The DNA here is from genome assembly GCA_902519405.1 of uncultured Gammaproteobacteria bacterium. Classification (GTDB taxonomy): domain Bacteria; phylum Pseudomonadota; class Gammaproteobacteria; order Pseudomonadales; family Halieaceae; genus CABYJX01. The sequence goes on along the minus strand of CABYJX010000052.1, from coordinate 2,723 downwards.
ATCAATCATAGCTTCGGGAGCCTCTTTATCACAACCGCTTGTTGACGCTGCCGCAATTAACGCCGCCGCTCCAGTCAAGCAATCCCTTCGATTTATTTTCACTTTACAATCCAAAACCTATCCTATTCGATTTAAAGATAACCCGATAAGGCATCTCTTTTCCACCAATATGCTAATCATATTGTGGATCTAAATTAGATTTCAGATATCCTTATATAGTGACACCTGTTAATCAACTGGAATTGTTTATGAAAGATAAACGAATTGCCGTCCTCGGCGGAGGTTCCTGGGGTACAACAATCGCTGCCTTGATGACTCGTAATGCGCAGGTGAACCTTTGGGCACGTAGTAATGAAACTGTAAATGAGATAAATAAAAAAAAATCTAATAAGAAGTACTTAAGAAAAATAGCGCTACCCTCTTCCCTAACTGCAACTAATGACATCGCGCAAGCTGTTGAAACTGCTGACTTGGTGATTATGGCCATTCCGTCTCAAAACTTTAGGTCGGTATTGATGCGAGCAAAACCAAAAATACCTTTGAGTGCGCCTGTAATAAGTCTGACTAAAGGACTCGAACTTGGATCGCGCCAACGGATGACAGAAATAATATCAGAAGTTCTTCCAAATCATGATGCAGGAGTTTTAACTGGACCCAATCTTGCCTTGGAGATAATGGAAGGTAGAGCAGCCGCTAGTGTCATTGCGATGAAAAACTCAAAACTAGTCAAATCTATTCAGCCTCTTTTTAATAATGGATTGTATCGAGTGTATACAAATCTAGACGTGGTCGGCTGTGAATTAGGTGGAGTCCTGAAGAATATTATAGCAATTGCGGTCGGCATGGGAGACGGACTGGGGGCCGGTGATAACACCCGTGCTTCTCTTATAACACGGGGGTTAGCAGAAATAACCCGTCTTGGAGTTGCTATGGGTGGACAACCTACCACTTTCTCGGGACTGGCGGGAATAGGCGACCTTATAGCTACCTGCACTAGTCCGCAAAGTAGAAATCGTCACGTAGGTATTCAACTTGCCAAAGGAAAAACGATGGAGGAAATAGTTAGTAACATGTATATGGTTGCAGAGGGAGTCCAAAGCGCTCCCGCCGTGAAGTCACTTGCAGAGCAATATCAGATCGAAATGCCTCTTGTTGACGATGTTTTTCGAGTTCTCACAGGAGAGACAAGCGCTCGAGGGATTTATAAAGGGCTCTTAAGAGTACAAGCAGGTGCTGAATCCGAACCAGGCTGATTTTTAAAATGGTAAACCGTCGACAATTTTTGTTAACTATTACGGCGCTATTAAGCGAACTTGTATCTTCAGAAAACCTAAAGCAGAAACTATTACTTCGAGAGATTCCATCTTCAGGAGAGAGAATCCCCGTGATTGGGATGGGTACATCTGGGACATTTGATAGTAGATCTGATGAAAAACTTGGGCAACTGGTTAAGGTTTTGAACGCGTTTTTCATTGGTGGAGGACGTGTGATTGATTCTTCTCCAATGTACGGGAATGCAGAATCGACCATCGGAAAATTATTAAATCAATTAGGAAGATCAGATCAATATTTTGCCGCAACAAAAGTATGGACCAAAGGTAAAAAGGAAGGAATAGAGCAAATGCTTTTGTCGGAAGAGCGTATGAATGTAAAAACTTTCGATTTAATTGCAGTTCATAATCTAGTGGATTGGAAAATACATTTATCGACTCTTAAAAAGTGGAAAGAACTGGGAAAAGTCCGGTACATAGGAATAACGACGTCTCACGGTCGATATCGAAGCGAACTACTTAATATTATGCGAACTGAAGAAATTGATTTTATTCAATTTTCTTACAATATCGAAGACAGAGATGCGGAGCACAACATACTCCCCTTAGCACGGGAGAGGGGGATTGCCACAATGATAAATAGACCTTTTAAGCGTGGCAGCTTGTTTGAAACCATACAGGGACAATCTTTGCCTGAAGTGGCAAAAGAGGTAGGAGCTCATAGTTGGGGCCAATACTTCTTGAAATTTATTCTAGCAAATCCAGCCGTAACAAATATCATCCCCGCAACCTCTAAAAGAGGTCATATGATAGATAATATGCAAGCAAATACGGGTATTGTTCCTAATGCGAGTCAGAGGCAGGAAATGCTGGATGTATTTATCCATATTAAAAATAAACTTTGACTGCGAGTAGTATGTCAATTAGACACCAAATTATTAGATCATTTGATATAGAATCCCATGAACTACGTGTAGTTCTATCTTCTTTTTTTCTAGTTTTTCTTCTTATGACTTCCTACTACATGTTGAGACCCGTTCGTGACTCGATGGCGAGTGAATGGACCGATATTGAAGTCAGTTGGTTATGGACTTTTACTTTTTTATTTAGTGTCATAGCTATCTCTCTATATGGCTTTATAGCCTCTAGGGTCCGCTTGGACTATTTAATTCCTGGAAGTTATATATTCTTCGCCCTAAGCTTCCTCACATTTTATTTTGCTAGCGACGTTGAAGTACTCAGCAGATTTTCTGATAAGGCTTTCTATGTCTGGGTGAGCGTATACGCCCTTTTTCATATTTCGGTATTTTGGATTTTGATGTCGGAGACATTCAGCAAAGTACAAGCCAAACGATTGTTTGGATTTATCGGGGCTGGTGCAAGCGTCGGTGCCGTAATAGGTCCATTAGTTACTGCTATTTTTGCGAGTGCTATTGGAAATCACCTATTACT
>CABYJX010000051.1 GCA_902519405.1 uncultured Gammaproteobacteria bacterium | reverse complement strand
AGATAGTCTAGATATGTATACATCTGTATCTGCGGTAAAGAAGGTATTTGCTAATTCATCAAGGGTACGCAGGAGACCACTATCCCACTCCTATGCTCACACCTACTCATATAAATTGAGCATATCTGGTTTCTTGAGCAGTGGCTAACGCTCAGATTGCGTAGACTATCTTTCTAAGTAGTGGCACATTGGAGAGGGTGTCATGCACAAGTGCAAAGTCTGCCGATAGTCATGCTAAAATTAGAAATCGGTTCCGATCTATCAATTTCCGGCTCCTCCTCGGATTGATCTCGCCTGAAAAACTTCAGGGTCCTTACAATTTATAACTGGATCAATCGCCTTTGTTTCAATCTCAAAGATGCCATTATTTGCCATATCTAGTTCGGTTATTATCATGTGATCTGCGGAGCGATACTCTTCAACCCATTTTATATCCCAGGTAGATGAAAGTTCATTTTTGGATCGCCCCTTCCAAGGCCAGAGTTGTGTAATATTAAAATCAGCATCATTTTCGTCATAAAACTTGTTAAGCTCTCCGTTTGCTGACGCAAGATCGTCGTCCCCTCTAGTTTTTAAAAGGCCTCTCTGATTGTCCCAGTCAGATACGTATTTGCATTCTGAAATAGATACGATTTTGTTATCGACTTTCTTCGGTTTAAGTTTGTTCCTGATATCCCAGCTACCGTAAAGCACTCTAGATTTACAGGTAATAACTGGTTGAAACTGGCTTTGTATTTCATTACCAGATGCTAGCAACGCGTCGATATCCTTTCCCGCCGCCCTCGGCTCCCATTTTCCATACCAAAGAATCGTCTTCTCAATATCAAGGTCACTAGAAAAAATCGGGATTAATATATTCGCATTATACTTTCTAAAGCCTGCCTTATCCGCATATGCGTTCCAACCATCTATTACTCCTAGAAGTGCAGACATACTTGCATTCTCTCGAAGGCTACACTCCCAGATTTCTGAGGTATAGCCCTCTTTCCACTGCAGACTCTTTTCGTCATAAGCAACTCCTACTCCAAAAGTGACCTCTGAGAATATAACTGGAAGGAGGAAAACTAGAAGACTAAAGATACTTTTTTGCATACTATTCTCTCACTGAATTAATTCATTTCTTAGGTGGTGAGACTATCATAAATGGCGCGCCTGGGAGGATTCGAACCCCCGACCAATAGCTTAGAAGGCTACTGCTCTATCCAACTGAGCTACAGGCGCAGAATGATGGTCTAACACCGCTTCACCGAAACTGGCTTGGTTTAGCAATTACAATTAACACTTAGTTAATCACGTGAGTCACTGCGTAATAGTGTAAATCATAGCCAACCTCTTATTTTCATCATACCAAGTACCGCATAAAGTACAGCTATAACTTTTTTTAGGAAATATCTCGAAGCATCTTTTTGATCTCTATGCTATGCATTTCCTCAGCCTTGATCATACCTCTCGCGTATTCCTCAATGTAAATACTTTGTCCATCTACTACTGTGACAAGATTTTTGTAGAGGGAGACAGCGAACTGTTCATGTTCAAGACTCTCTTTTAAGAGATCAGTAGCTGCATGCTTATTCGTTTCCTCGATACTAGGTATTCCCATTGAAGGATGCCCTTCTAATCCGGTGACAAGCTCTCCTGCTTCTTGCGCATGAACTAAAGATTCTGAAGCTTGCGCCTTGAAAAAGGCCGCCAAGTTGAGTCTATCCCTCCCTGCCACCATTAATGAATAATGAGTATATCTAACAACACCTGACAGCTCATACTGCAGAATTTTATTTAGCGAAGTAATTACTTTCTCAGTATCTAGATCTTCCATTTTGCGAACACCCTAAAAGTTAATCTGTATATTTAATCATGACACGGTAAACCTTTCTACCTGAGTTATTATCCGCTATTTTTTTATACTCTTTGCTTTATGTAATCGTGAAATTCTTAAAATCTTCTCTTTTAAAAGCAGGTCAAGTAAAAATATTTTTAGCAAGATTATCCAATAGAACTATCGTTTCATCTAAGTCATGGATAGGTGTTCTAGGGTTGATGGTACACATACGTAATACTCTTGAGCCATTTAGTAACGTGGTCCCTACAAAAGCTATTTTACTTTCAGCGAGGTCATCCGCGACCTTCTGATTTAATCTATCAAGCTCTTCCTCATTTTTAGTAGAAAGATAATACCGAAAGGTAACGATACCTAAAGTCGCTGGAGAAATAATCTGCCAAGATTCTAATGCAGAGAGTTTTTTCTCAATGTACTTTGCATTCTTTATCCCCTGCTCTATTGCTCCACAAAAAGCATCGACACCAAAGACTTGAAGAGACATCCACAACTTGAGTGCTCTACTTTGCCTGGTCAGTTGTATACCCTGCTGATAATAGTTAATTTCACCTATCTTCTCATCTACATCGCCCAAATATTCAGGAGAAGTATCAAAAGCGGTACGGAGCCAAGAACGATCTCTGACTAATAAACATCCACATTCTATTGGTTGAAAAAGCCACTTATGAGGATCAATAGTAATGGAATGAGCTACGGATAAATCGCCCAGTAGCTTCTTTCCACTTTGAGCAAGCATCGCCGCCCCGCCATAAGCGGCGTCAAGATGCAACCACATATCGTTCGCACTACAAATTTCGAAAAGTTCTGTAATCGGGTCTACTGCTCCAGTGTTGGTTGTCCCAGCATTTGCTATTAAGCAAAATGGCCGAGAACCACGCCTACGATCTGCATTAATTGTATCAATTAATTCGGTGCTATTTATTCTGAATGACATATCAGTCGTGATACGCCGCATTTGTTCTGGTGCAAATCCCAATACTCTCAGACCTCTCTCGACTGAGATATGTGTCTGGTCTGAATAATAAACCGTAGCAGCCGGATCTGGATTTCCCAATTTTATCTCTCTGGCTACTGCAATCGCCGATAAGTTAGCCAGCGATCCACCACTGACAAAGTGTCCACCGGCGGATTTTGGATAACCCATCGTCTCAGCCAGCCAATCTATGGTAATTCTCTCTATTTCGGCGAAACTGGAGGCTTCAAGCCAGTTGCTAGCACAAACATTAAATCCAGCCACTAATGCATCAGCCATAGCCCCTACAAAATTAGACGGACCGGGCACAAACGCAAAAAATCTTGGATGATCGCCATGTGATAAATTTCGAAGCAAAATCTTTCTGATTTGATCCACAACATCTGAAAGCTCTCTACCTTCATTTGGCATGTCAGTAGCCAAGGCTTCTCGAAGTTCGTCTACTGAGGCTATATTTAGAACTGTCTTATCATTAAGCTTGTTAAAATGCTCCGTAATGAGAGAAATTATTTCCTGTCCAAGCCAATTCATTTCTGTAGAAGTTAGTGTTAAGTTAGTATTCAAATTAACTGGGTATTCCAAGAGATGCTTCCTTCCTTTAAATTCTGAAACTGCCTAAATATTTCACTAATATCAGATCATGTTGGATACTAAAATTTGTATAACATCCTAAGAGAGTCCACTCGGTATTCAATTTTAGCTAACAAATCGCGAAACTGCTTTCTTTCATAGACAGATAATCCATCGACTAAGTTTTCCTCTATTTCAAGTACCAGAGGGACAATTGACTTATATATAGATACTCCTCCTTTGGTAAGCCGAAGTATCGATCTGCGTCTGTCATAGGTGGAACGTTTCCGGCTTATTATTTTTTTTCTTACTAACTTTGTTACTGCTCGACTAACAGCAACTTTGTCTATCTCCGTAAATCTACAGATCTCATCGGCTGAAATACTCTCGTTCTGACCCAGCACTGCTAGCACTCTCCACTCCATGGGGGTCAGATCAAACTGCTTTGCGTAAGTCACGCTTAATACCTCACTTATCTTGTTATTAACGATGGAAAGTCGATAAGGGAGGAATTTATCAAGAATAAGACTATTAAATTGTCTCGATGTCATGAATTATCTCTAATCTTTCTTCTCAGGATCAAAATATTTTTTTAGATCTTGCCAGTATCCTGTATAGTCCAACTGCCGCTGAGGCGAGCTCATCGCGAACTCTGTCGGCTGAATCACATAACGGGACTCGAACATAAACGCCATAGTATCTTCGTAGCGAGTTGGTCCAAGTTCAGCTGTCGAACCCCGGGTAAAGGCGGCTGTATCAGGACCATGGGGTACCATGCAATTATGTAGGCTGGACCCCCCAGGCAGAAAACCTTCTCCTTTCCCATCGTAACTACCGCAAATTAAACCCATAAATTCACTCATGACATTCCTATGATACCAAGGCGGTCGAAAGGTGTTTTCCGCTACTATCCAGCGGGGAGGGAAAATAACAAAGTCTATGTTGGCGACTCCGTTAGTATCTGAATCTGATGTTAAGACAGTAAAGATGGAAGGATCGGGGTGATCATAACTAACCGTATTAATACTATTAAATCGTGATAAATCATATTTGTAAGGAAAAGACGTTCCTATCCACGCCACGACATCGAGAGGTGAATGATGTATATCACACGCAAAAAGATTTCCCATGAATTTATTAACGAGCTCATAGTTGCCCTCTCTATCCTCGTAAGCCGCCACAGGTGCGAAAAAATCACGATCGTTGGCAAACCCGTCCGATCCCACTAAGCCTCTTTCTGGCAAACGGAATTTTGCACCATAATTTTCGCACAGGTAGCCTCGACTGTAGTCGTCTTGCAAGACAATCCTAAATTTCATTCCTCGGGGTATGACGCACATTTCTCCGGGAACGATTTTTATAACTCCACACTCGGTATGCGCGATAAGACCTCCAGTTTGCGGAAGAATTAGTAATTCTCCATCGTTACATGCATAGAATCGGTTTTTCATCGATTTATTTACAACATACAAATGAATAGCAAGCCCTTCTATGCCTACTCGTCCATTGGCGGCTATGGTATATATTCCTTCAATGAAATCGGTCGCTTGATTCGGAATTGGTAATGGATCCCATCTAATCGGATTTGGTGTTAAATCAGCAGTATTGATCGGTCCACTCCTAATATAATTTCTTTCAATTGGATGAAAATCTCCCTTAACAACAGATGGCCTAATCCGATAGAACCAATTACGAAAATTATTCGCTCTTGGTGACGTAAAGGAAGTCGCTGAAAATTTTTCTGCATACAAGCCATAAGGTGGTTTTTGAGGGGAAAATCCAACTGCTGGCAAGGCCCCATCTAACGCCTCTGTTGCATGCTCGTTATAAAATCCTTTTAGGTAATAAAGTTCCCGATCCTTTGCCGCAGAGCCAGCAGCCGTCTTTTTTTGTTTCGCCATATCACTCTCCAACGAAAAAGATTTATATATTAGTTTCATATGAAACTAATTGCAATCAACCATGATTTCACCTAGACTAAAAGGATGTATGAACCAAACCGGCTATTTTCTCGTATTCCACGTACCCACATCTAGGTTATTATCAGATCGCGAGCGCTATAGTGACTAACGCGACACCTATCTAGGTAAACATAAGCGGGGTAAAAGTATTGTGACCCAAATCTTTAAATTAGTTATAGCTGGATCTTTTTGTTTGGTGGGGTGCTCGTCCGTAGCTCCATGGGAAAGAGGAACCCTATCCAAGGAAGAGATGGCGTGGGACCTAAGTACACACGAAACGTCATTTCAAGGACATATGTACTCTAGCAAGGAAGCCGCCTCGGGAGGAATTGGTCCAGCTGGTGGGGGGTGCGGCTGCAACTAAATCATGGCCGAACGAAAAATATCCAGTTCCTTGCGCGCTTTATCCAAAAGCGTTGCACTCATACCCCTTTATTCCTCCTATGCCACTGCCGATTCTCCTCCAATTTATACAGAACTTGGACTGAGATTCTCCAAGTACAATGAAACGAAACTCGATACAGAAAATGTCATTTTTGGCAGTGCCAATCGCTACGATATTGAAGTAACGCAGGCCAATTTGATTACCCCTCTAGGAAGAAATTGGTCATTTGCGTTGGATGTGCAGCATGACGCGATGAGTGGAGCATCTCCTTGGTTTGTCGGAATAAATGCCTACGGTGAACCGGGGGTCATAATGAGTGGAGCAAGTATTTATGATAATAGAACAGAAATCGGTGCAACTACGCGCTACTATTTTGATAATGGTAACTCGGGAATTAAATTTTCTCGCTCCGAAGAGGATGACTACGACGCTAAATCTGTCACAATTGACTCTTCTTTTAATACTTCTGACAACTTAAGAACTTTTAGTATAGCTCTATCAAGATCAGACGACGAGATTCGACCGACGCAAGGAAAAGTTCCAACTGCCTTTCAGTTTGGCCAAAAGACCACTGAGTCCTTGTGGGTAGCTGCAAGTCAAGTTGTTAGCAAAACGATCATCACCAAGTTAGGCTTCAGTTATACTCGATGGCACGGTCAATTATCAGACCCATATAAACTTATGGATATGAGGCCAACAAACAGACATTCGAACACTATGAGCTTCAGCTATCGGCAGTATTTCAACACACCTAATGCCTCTTTACGTTTAGATTATCGTTACTACTCTGATTCCTGGGATATTCGCTCACAAACACTCACGGCAGAGTGGTATCAAAACTTTAAACGAGCTGCAGTTGTGCCCTATCTAAGATACTACTCACAGGGTGAAGCTAAATTTTTTAATACTGTGGCCGATAGGGACCAAACATACTTTTCAGACGATTATAGATTAAGTTCCTTTGGCGCTGTTACCACCGGCATCAGGGCCGAGTATGATTTCAAGAAATGGAAGTTTGAGCTCCAAGCTGAAAGATATAAGACTGATCCATCTTGGTCTATCTCAGAGGGAGAAGACTCACCGGCACTCGTAGAATTCTGGCGGTTTAGCTTAGGCATGCGTTACCGTTTTTAAGAAAACATGCTAAAGCATCAATGTAAAATTATGGGAGGACCTGCTCAGGTATTCCTTGGGCATAAAAATTCGAAGCTTTCATATGCGACGTTACAGAAAGTCTTGGATGAGCTGCAAAGAATTGAGAGAAAGTTTAGTTTTTACATAGACTCTAGTCTAGTTTCTTTGATTAATAAATCGGCCGGTACAAAAAGAACGGTCGCAATTGACGATGAATTTTCCAGCTTATTGCATTTTGCAGACACGCTTTATAGCGAGAGCGATGGAGTATTTGATCCTACCGCAGGAATACTTAAAGATGTCTGGAAGCTTGATAGAACAAGCTTACCTGACGATGGTGAACTAACGGAAATACTAAGATGCGTCGGCTGGAAAAAACTCAATTGGTCGTCACACTCTGCTCAGTTGTCTGTGAGAGGAATGAAGATTGATCTTGGCGGGATCGTAAAAGAGTATGCTGTCGACTCCGCGTCCAAGATTTTACGCGACTCAAAAATCGGCTCAGCACTTGTTGATCTTGCGGGAGATATCAGTCTCATTGGAAATAGGCCAGATGGATCACCATGGGAGGTATCAGTTCGGCACCCTCGACTATCTAAGAAAGCCGTCACTGTATTGAGGCTATCAGACATTTCCATCGCCACGAGCGGCGATTACGAAAGGGCTCTCATTGTGAACGGGAAACGGTACTCCCACTTAATAAATCCAAAAACGGGTTGGCCAATTGATGGGCTTATCTCATGTACAGTGATTTCTGAACAATGCCTTATTGCGGGAGGATCAGCCTCAACCGCTCTGCTCAAGAAAAGTAGTGAGGGTATAGAGTGGCTAGAAGATATTGGCCTCCCATATCTTGCGATCGATCCATCACTGAAAGCATACAGTAATCTTCAAAATTCTTTCCTGGAAAAGAATGTAGACAATAATTACTGAATTTTTGATAATCATGATTTGTGAAGTATTTAAAATTCTTAATTTAGATAAAATCCAGCCCTCCAAAACTATATTTATAAATGTAAACATCAACGGAATTCAGGTTAAATAGAAATGATTTTAAGAATTAATAAAGGATTTGCTCTCCTAGTAATCTCTCTCACCATCACAACGAGAGGCTATGCAGCAGTTTCGCCCGAAGCGCAAATTTATTTTGATAGCAGTATCGCTGGTTTAATTGAGACACCCAAATGTTTGGGATGCCATGTTTCTGGAGGTAGCGCAGGAACTACTAGATTAGTATTTCAAAGCGCTGGGACAAATAAAAACTCCTATAACGCACTACAATTTGACAGCCTGATAACTAGATTCAATTCTTCCTATGTCCTGAATAAAATAAAAGGAATCAATCATGGAGGTGGTCAGCAGTATTCTGAGATATCACCAGGTTATCTATTATTCATAACTTTTTTTGACCTTCTGGCAGAAGACTATGGTGACGATGATGGGGATGGTGTGGGCAATACCGCAGATCTTTGCCCAAATACGCCAAATAATACCTCCGTGGATGCCACAGGGTGCGAGATTGATGATGATGGAGACGGCGTAGGTAATTCTGGAGATCTTTGCCCGAATACACCAAATAATGCTTCCGTGGATGCTACTGGATGCACAATTCAAGACGACACAGGAAAAGCATTCTTTACCTCTCCGGGGTCATCTTGTCGTGCAAGTGATCCAGCCAAAAGTATAAAACTTCAGTCTCGCGAATCTGGACTTACGAACACAGACGATGGTTCACTAGAGATAATTTGTCCTATTACACTGGAAAACAATGTTGGAAATAGCAATGAGTGGAAACTTTATCTAAATGCAACAAATTCAGGAAATACCGATTTTTCTCTTTCTTGCGTTGCGTATCAATATGAGGGGGCAACCAAAAGATTTACCGAAGAAAAGACTATAGAGGTAAAGGCGACTACCGAAGATACTTCGGCTATTGCTAGGTTAGCGTGGGAAACTAATCCACCGACTAAAGCCACAACCTACGCTATTAAATGCAACCTTCCCTCACAAGGTGTAATTCAGTCTATAATGATCAACCTTAAATGATCTTTTCACGCTGCCAGCCGCGATTGTTAATCCTATTAATCAAATACAATCCGCTGCCTCCCAGATAGCGTCGTAATCATACTCGGTATCAAGCGCGAGATTGAGCGTATTGTAGGATGAGAAATCGCTGACTAGATGAGTTATCTGGAGGACGCCTTTTTCTCCAAACCCCACACCTCTTAGAGCATGAATATCAGCATCGGAAATACTACTCGCATCTTCATTCACTTTAAGTGCATAGTTGAGCATTACTTTTTCACGCTCAGATTCACGACAATTCGGTCCAGCTGTAAGCAGTTTTTGCACTTCTCCAATACTAGTGCCCAATCCGAAATTCCATATAGTACAAAAGGCCGCAGTACAGTATTTGCACCCGTTAGCTTGCGAGATTGCAATTCCCACTTGCTGAACCTCAGACATGGTTAGTTCCCCCATCTCCCACAATACTTTCGTAGCACCTAATTTTGCGACAAAGAACTCTGGGAAATTCAGCTCCACTTTGAAGTGGTTGGGCACGCTTCCTTCCATTTCTATTACCCAGGCAAAAATCCCTGCCATCTCTGGGCTTAAATCGGAGGAAGGTTCTATAAGTGGTATTCTAGTCAAAGCA
>CABYJX010000050.1 GCA_902519405.1 uncultured Gammaproteobacteria bacterium | reverse complement strand
GGAACTATTTTCCACAGAGTCATTCCAAATTTCATGATTCAGGGGGGTGGTTTTTCGCCGGATATGGTCCAAAAAGAGACTCGGGAACCAATAGTTAATGAATCACGAAATCGTCTACATAATATCCGGGGTACAATTGCAATGGCACGAACACCACATCCAGACTCGGCTTCAGCTCAGTTTTTCATCAATCAGCGTACCAACCTTCGGCTGGACTGGTCTCCCGGCACCCCAGGTTATACCGTTTTTGGAGAGGTTATTTCTGGAATGAATGTCGTAGATTTTATAGCTACGAGCAAAACAAAAGAAATTGGCAGTTTTAAAAATGTTCCGATAGAACCAATAGTAATAATGGATATATGGCGGGATTAAATTTGTCTTATATTGGTAAACGATATGGTTGCTCTTAGTGTAAATCTTAATAAAATCGCACTGATCAGAAATTCAAGAGATACCGATATTCCATCTGTTACTAACTTTGCTGTAAAGTGTATTTCAGCTGGTGCAGACGGGATTACCGTTCATCCTCGTCCCGATCAGCGCCATATTAGAGCACAAGACTGCTTTGACTTGGATCCTCTGCTGAGTGTTGAATTCAATATTGAGGGTAATCCTTTTTCGACGGGAAAAAAGAGTGGTCGTAAAGGAGTAGACGACTATCCCGGTTTCATGGACTTAGTCAGAGAAATCAAACCAACTCAATGCACCCTTGTGCCCGACGGTGATGATCAACTGACTTCCGATCATGGCTTCAATCTAACAAAAGATGCGGATCTTATTGAACCAATTATCGCCGAACTAAGATCTCTAGGGATCCGCACAAGCCTATTTATGGATCCCGATCCAAAGCAAATAGCAATTGCTTCCGAGATTAGTACGGACAGAATAGAGCTATACACAGAATCATTCGCACGCGCATTCGTTGATAATAAAAATGTAGATTCTATTTTTAGGCTCTATCAACTAGCGGCAGAGAAAGCCAGTGATTGTGGTCTAGGGCTGAATGCAGGTCATGATCTAAATCTTGCTAACCTCACAAAATTTTGCGAAATTAATAATCTCTTGGAAGTTTCTATTGGACATCACCTGACAGTCGATGCGCTTGAGATGGGGCTAGAATGCGCCATCCGATCATACAAAACAATTCTTAATAAATGAGCGTTATTGTTCTCTAAGAAATCTTTTGCACTTGCTACTTTGCTAAGGTACTTGCTCTATTTCATTAGATTTAGCGTAGGCTTTACTCATATTATATGCGCGGTGGGGCTTCCAAATATTATCTGTTTTGATCTATCCACGAGTTTTTTATTCGATTTTGATTTTAATTATGTTTATCAGATGATCCTTTAAAAACTCTCCCCAAAGAGTTCTCGTCCTATTAACATACGGCGAACTTCCGAAGTTCCTGCGCCAATCTCATAGAGTTTTGCGTCACGCAGCAAGCGGCCTGCCGGATATTCATTCATATAACCATTACCACCCAAGGCCTGAATCGCCTGCAAGGCCATCTGAGTAGCTTTTTCTGCGGTAAAAAGAATGACAGCTGCTGCGTCCTTGCGAGACTCCTTACCTAAATCACACGCGCGAGCCACCGCATAGAGATAAGCGCGAGATGCATTTAAGTCAGCGTACATATCAGCAATTTTACCTTGCATGAGCTGAAACTCTCCAATGGCACTCCCAAACTGCTTCCGCTCATGGATATACGGGAGCACTATATCCAAACATGCTTGCATGATCCCTACTGGTCCACCAGACAAGATTGCCCGTTCGTAATCCAAACCCGACATCAGTACGGCAGCACCTTGCCCCTCTAGACCAAGAATATTATCAGCGGGAACTAAACAATCTTCGAACACTAGCTCACAGGTATTCGAGCCACGCATACCCAATTTATCAAGCTTTTGATTCCGCGAGAATCCTTCGAATGTATGCTCGAGAATAAATGCTGTGATACTTTTCGCGTTCGCATCCAACCCTGTCCTGGCATAAATTATGAAGGTATGTGCATCGGGGCCATTAGTAATCCACATTTTATTACCATTCAGAACATACTGATCACCCACTTTTTCTGCTCTCAACTTCATGCTCATGACATCCGAGCCCGCTCCAGGTTCACTCATCGCAAGAGCGCCTATACATTGGCCTGAACATAACGAGGGCAGGTATTTTTGTTTCTGTTCCTCCGTGCCGTTTCTATAAAGCTGATTGACACACAGGTTTGAGTGAGCACCATAAGATAGTGCTACTGATGCGGAAGCTCTAGAAATTTCCTCCATTGCGATACAGTGCGCCAAATAGCTCATTCCCGTACCACCATATCTTTCATCAATAGTAATACCTAATAATCCTAAATTTCCTAACTTACTCCATAGGTCTAGCGGGAAGTCATTGCTTCTATCAATTTCTTCAGCAAGCGGGGCGATCTCGGCCTGAGAAAATTGATAAACCGATTCGCGTAATAAATCGATATCAGATCCAAGATTAAAATCTAGAGTTGGATAAGTAGTATTCATCTGTTAATTTTCTCCATTCAATTTTAGCGCCTCCAAGCACTTAACTTCTGCTTTTTTAAGGTCATTCATTAAGTTGGTTATGTCAGTAAGCTTCTGGTTAAGCTTTTTCTTCTGGCTATTGATCGCATCAATTAATTTCTTAAGTTGTTTAACATTGCTTTTCCCAGGTTGATACATATCGATAATTTCTCGAGACTCCTCCAAAGAAAGGCCTAATCTCTTTCCCCGCAGAATAAGCCGCAATCGACTGCGATCAGATGAATCGTATAAACGAGTCTTACCCTGTCGCTGAGGAAACAACAGTCCTATATCTTCATAGTGCCGAATAGTCCTGGTAGTAATATTAAACTCGCGAGACAGATCTGAAATACTATAAACAATCATTAGTTGCCAAACTATTATCTAAGAAGTACTTTAGGATGTCAGAAGAATACGTTTACGTAAAGGTAATAGTCGAAACAAGATTTATTTTAGAATGCTAATCTTCAGGCAAGCGATACCCATATATCATTGGAAGTCGATTTGTCTGATCAAAATATACATGGGGACAATAATTTGAATAATAAACAACCTTATTTGGTTCCCCATACTAGAGAAGCCATTAAGATCTTATATAGAGATGAAGATCTACTCTTAGTGAAAAAGCCAGTCCTATTACTTTCTGTTCCAGGTCGTCATCCTTTGAATAAAGATTGTCTAATTACCAGAATAAAAACCGACTTCCCTACCGCAAGTATTGTACACCGACTAGATCTAGATACTTCTGGCATTATGGTTATACCTTTAAATAAATCGACACATTCAAATATAAGCCGGCAATTTCAGGAAAGAAAAATTTTTAAGGAATATGTGGCTGAAGTTTATGGCAGAATCGATATCAAAACCGGTGAAATAGTCCTGCCCATAGCGGCAGACTGGGCAAATCGTCCTATCCAAGTCATCGATCACCAACGAGGGAAAAGTGCTACTACAAAGTTCAAAACAATTCTGCGCTCAAAAGGGAAAACTCGCTTATTGCTACATCCCATCTCTGGTAGATCACATCAACTCCGTCTGCACTTGCAATCTATAGGGCATCCAATTCTCGGATGCGACTTATATGCCCATGAGAAGGCTTTTAAAATGTCGGATCGACTTATGTTGCATGCAACTCGTATTCACTTTATCCATCCGACTACACAGAGGTTATTGAAAGGATACTGCCCTCCTGATTTCTAGCTTTACGAAATCGAGAGTCTCACCTATAGTTTTCATCTAGTAGATTGCAAGGGCTCCTAATGTGTGCAAGATATGTATTAGATATCTATGTCATCTTGGCTTTATCGTGCTGTTAATTGCTTGTGAATCGGATGAGAATATTAGCAATCTAGATGCAATGCAGCGCAACGAGTCGCGCGGTTTAGCAGGGTTTATCAGCAAGAACACCTTGCTGCCAGCGTCAGATGAAATTGTGACTTTTAGACAAGATTCGAATCCAATAAGGCAAGCTTATTTTGGGGATTTACATGTTCATACAAGTAACTCCTTCGATGCCTACGCTTTTGGAACCATAGCTAACCCTGAAGATGCTTACAGGTACGCACGAGGAGGAAGCTTACAGCACCCTTCTGGATATGAAATGCAAATGCAACGTGCCCTGGATTTTTATGCCGTCACTGATCACGCTATGTTTATGGGCGTCGTCAAGGAAGCCGCTGACACCTCTTCTTTAATATCTAAATATCCAGAGGTAGAGCTCGCACATAATCTAAACTCTCCTGATAACATGGGTATATTAAGCTTAATTGTTCGAGGAGAAGTTTTTTCCAGCTTTATCCCCAAGTTACTCGATGGGATTTTGGAAAAAAGGATTGATAAAAGACTAGTTGAGCGGATCATTCGGGACACATGGGCGGATACTGTGCGGGCAGCTGATGACGCTTACGTGCCGGGCAAATTCACCACATTTGCTGGCTATGAATATACCAGTTCGACCGACGATCGCGGTAATCTTCATCGAAACGTCATCTTTAAAGATACGGACCGTCTACCAGCAATGCCATTCTCGAGACTTAATTCTCAGAACCCGGAGGGTCTCTGGGATTGGATGGATAAATTACGAGATATGGGAATAGAAAGTCTTGCTATTCCTCACAACTCAAACGGATCGAATGGCGAGATGTTTAAACTCGTAGACTGGTCTGATACATCTTTTAGTAAAACTTATAGTATTAAAAGATTGAGAAATGAACCTTTAGTTGAAATAACACAGGTGAAAGGTACATCAGATACTCATCCGTTATTATCTCCTCATGATGAATGGGCAAATTTCGAGATAACGCCTTTTAGAGTAGGTACAAAATTACCTAGTAAACCTGATGGCAGTTATGTCAGGCAGGCATATCTCAGAGGTCTCATTCAAACTGCACGCGATGGGATTGATCCTTATAGATTTGGGTTAATAGGATCTAGTGATACACATACTGGCGCGATATCACTTGATGAGAAAGATTTCTACTCAAAAGCGGGTTTAATGGATGGCACTCCCGAATTACGCGGATCTGTACCCGTATCGTTCACTTATGGCAGTATTATCAAATATCTCGATCCAGGACTTATAAAAAAAGTAGATGGCAAAGATTATATGGCTGGTTCGTCATTTGAATTTTGGTCAGCATCGGGTCTCGCCGGTGTTTGGGCAGAGGAAAATACTAGAGAATCGATCTACGCTGCCTTCAGACGTAAAGAGACATTCGCTACTTCAGGACCACGTATTCAAATCAGATTATTTGCTAGCTATGAATTTTCTCCCGGAGATGAGGAGAGTCCTGAAATTATTAGCAAAGCCTACTTAATCGGAAAACCAATGGGTAGCGAAATCATGAAAAGAAATACTAGCCCATATTTCCTAATCATGGCGAGCGCAGATCCTATCTCACAGCCATTACAGAGATTGCAAGTTATCAAGGGTTACTTAAAAAATGGTATCCCAACAGAGAGAATATATGACGTAGCCTGCCCTGGTGATAATCAGCCAGATCCAAAAACATTCAGATGTCATGAAAATGGCGCTCAAGTTAACCTCGATGACTGTTCTACTTATCAAGGTATAAGTGCCACAGAATTTTCTGTTCTATGGAGAGATCCTGAATATGAAACGAATTCCGACACGTTTTACTATGTTCGGGTTCTCGAAAATCCTTCATGTAGATGGTCTACATGGGATGCTATAAAAAATGGAAGCGCGCCAAGATCAGATCTTCCTAAAACTATTCAGGAACGCGCGTGGAGTTCACCAATATGGCTCCGAGCAAAAAATCTTTAGAGATGAGAACACCAATCGCTCCAACTCCCCGAGTATAAAATAGCGTCATCTCTACCCAAAATATTTAATGATAGTAAATTCACGCAAGCAGTCACCCCGGATCCACAGTAAACCACTATTCTGTCAGACTGGATAATACTCCCCCAGTGGCGGCTCTGCACCTCTTTTGGTAAGAACTTTCCGTGCGCATCAGTTACGCATACCCAGGGCCGATTAAATGCTCCCGGAATATGACCAGCCACTGGATCAATTGGCTCCTCTATACCAAGGTAGCGAGCACGTTCTCTGGAATCTACTAAGGATAGATTTTCGGAATGAAAATTTCTTAGCATATGTATATCGCAGTTATTCCGAAATTCTATGGAGACCTCAGGGACGGCGCACGAGATGCGAAGAGGTAAAGTAGTCTCAGGTGTGTTCCCGAGATCAAGCCAAGCTCTGTAACCACCATTAATTATCCTAGGTGGAAGATAATCTAAACTCTTCATCATCCACCATAATCGGCTAGCAAATGCCATTCGAGAATCATCGTAGATAACAACTTGAGATCTTTTATTAATTCCAAACCTAGCTAGACAAGTCGCAAAATTTTTTGGATCAGGCAAGGGATGTCTACCGCCGTGCAAACTGACTAATCCCGAAAGATCTTTCTCTAGGTCTAAGTAGAATGCTCCGGGGATATGTCCTTCTTCATAACGTTGACGTCCTAAAGATGAATCAGATAAATTAAAACGGCAATCTATCAATATAACGTCAGTAGTATTTACCTCCTTTGCCTCTATGAGGAAATCCAATCCTAAACCTCCAATTTTTTGCATTCATTCTCTTATCATTATAGAGAACGTGATTTTGACTTCCATATAGAAATATTAATGAGCTAGGGTATCCTTTTTTAATCTTAATTTCTCGGGTTTGTTGAATCAACATGAAGGGATATACTCCGCCTAGTAACTTTCAATTAGGATAATCTTTTGTATAACAATAAAGTTGGATTTGTTAGCCTTGGCTGTCCAAAGGCTCTGGTTGATTCCGAGCGAATAATCACGCAGCTCAAATTTGATGGCTACGATCTAGTCTCTCAGTACTCAGAGGCAAATGTCGTAATTGTAAATACCTGCGGCTTCATTGATGAAGCAAAAAAGGAATCTATCGATGTGATTTCTGAAGCCATGGATGAAAATGGTCAAGTCATTGTAACAGGTTGCATGGGAACGAGCTCTGATGCCAACAGACTTAAGGACGCCTTTCCTGACCTGATAGCTATTACAGGACCCGCCGCCTATGAAGAAGTAATGACTGCCGTTCACAAAACACTTCCACCAGTTAAGGTATATGATCCATTAACCAACTTAATACCCAAGCAGGGTATTAAGTTAACCCCTAGACACTACGCTTACTTAAAAATATCTGAGGGCTGCAATCATCACTGTAAATTTTGTATTATCCCCTCTCTCAGAGGGGATCTAGTAAGCCGCCCCATCGGTGACATCATGCGAGAAGCGGAAGGACTCGTGAATTCTGGAGTCCGCGAGCTATTAGTCATCGCTCAGGATACAAGCGCATATGGTGTAGATTTAAGTTACAAGACAGATTTCTGGAAAGGAGCACCTCTGAAATCTGATTTATACACACTATGCAAATCTCTTGGAAAACTGGGAGTCTGGATTAGACTACATTATATATACCCCTATCCGCATGTAGATAAGATAATTCCCTTGATGCTTGAAAATAGAATCTTGCCTTATCTTGACATTCCACTACAACACGGAAGCCCTACAGTATTAAAACGAATGGCAAGGCCAGCTGGTACTGAAAAAACTCTAAATCGTATCAACTCCTGGCGAAAAATTTGTCCGAATTTAAATATCAGGAGCACTTTTATTGTGGGATATCCTGGGGAAACCGATAGCGAATTTGAAGAACTACTGTTGTTTCTCGAAGAAGCTCAACTAGACCGGGTGGGATGCTTTAAATATTCTCCCGTCTCTGGAGCAGCAGCCAATAATCTCCCATATCATATTCCTGATGACGTTAAAGAGGAGCGGCTTAGGCAAGTGATGGATCTTCAAAAAGAGATAAGCATTGACAAACTTAATGCAAAGATTGGTAGCGAGGACCATATCTTAATCGATGAAATTAATTCTGAAACTGCAATAGGCAGAACTAAAGGAGATTCTCCCAATATAGATGGAGTAGTGTTTTTAAAAGGTGCTTCAGGATTATCCCCTGGTGATTTTACTGAAGTAAAAATTACTGGATCTAGTGAACATGATCTTTGGGCCGAGAGATTATAAGTGAATCTACTTCTTTTTGACTCACAGGATATCTCTGGTAAAGATGAAATAACGATTTCGGGAAGAAGATTAAAGCACCTAAATAAGATACTTAGAATAAGAGAGGGTGACCAAATAGATGTGGGCGAGCTAGGTGGTTTTATAGGTAAAGGTAAGATCATCCATATAAATGAAAGAGAAGCTAAACTAGATTTAAAGATTCACATCACTCCACCGGAAAAGCTACCTCTGACTTTAATCATAGGACTGCCTCGTCCAAAAATGCTTGCTAGAATTTTCAGGAATACTGCCGCCGCTGGTGTTAGAAGCTTGCATATCATAAATTCCAGAAAAGTTGAAAAGAGCTACTGGCAAAGCCCACTACTACAGATTAAAAATATCCATAAACAGTTTAAACTTGGACTGGAACAAGCGAGCGATACTATCCTTCCTGATATTCGCCTTTGGAGTCAGTTCAAACCTTTTGTAGAGGATTCTCTGCCAAAACTCCTCTCGGGACAGAGATGCTTTATAGTACAGCCTGGCAATTACCCCCTTCTGCCAGCCGATTCAAATATTGCTACTACTCTAGCTTTGGGACCAGAGGGTGGATTCATCCCATATGAGATAGAGAAGTTAATTGACGCTGGCTGTACTCCCGTATCACTTGGCACACGGGTTTTACGTTTAGAATCTGCAATTGAGTCAGTCATCGGAAGACAACTGATTCCGTCGTTTTTTTAGTTCTGAAGCTTACGTGAGTAATTGATTACTCCTGATGACTAAATAAAGTCAATTGATTCTCTTGACATGCCAGAGTAGGGAGTAAACCGAAGCCTGCTCCCAGCAATCTAACAGGTCTATCTCTTCGCTCCAATCCTTGGTGGAGCAACTGTCTAAAGATTGACAAATCTAGCCATTTTTCTTTTCCTGAAGAAATTGCTTGTTCATGTGTGGTTTGAAAAAAATCGGAAAATCGGATTTTAATGAATCTCTTATTTGGAAAATAATCTTCTTTTATTCTGCTAAATCGCGTATCTAATTCCTCTACTATCTTGCTCATTGCGTGTTCAATATCCGATAGATCATTTAAATCTTCTGGATATGTGCGTTCAACACTAATCGACTTCCTTTGCCGACTAGCTTGAACCGGCCTATTGTCCAGACCAATTGCGAGGCTTGCTAGGCGGTGCCCATACTTACCGAAATATTTTACTAGCTCCGTTAGCTCGATTTTCTGTAAATCTCCACATTTTTCAACGCCTAATCCAGCTAGCTTTTTCGCCGTTACGCGACCAACTCCGTTAATCTTTGCCACAGGAAGATCCAAAACAAAACCTGGGACCTCTTGAGGAGTTATAGTGAATTGATCATCAGGCTTGTTCCAGTCACTGGCAACTTTAGCTAAAAATTTGTTGGGCGCGATACCCGCCGAAACGGTAATCTTAAGTAAATCTCTCACCTCCCTCCTTATATCCGCGGCTATTCGAGTAGCACTACCCTTAAAATGCGTCGCCTCTGAAACATCGAGGTAGGCTTCGTCTAAAGATAGAGGTTCTATCAACTCTGTATAGTTTCGAAAAATCTCGTGCATCTCTTTAGAAACACTTCGATAAAGATCAAATCTTGGGGGAATTATCAATAGTCCTGGACACAGCTCCATAGCCTTAGCAGAGGGCATTGCTGACCGCACACCGTAACTGCGAGCTTCGTAGCTAGAAGCTGCTATCACCCCTCTCTTATCTACCGATCCTCCAACGGCGATTGGCTTACCTATAAAATTAGGATTTTCACGAATCTCAACAGATGC
>CABYJX010000049.1 GCA_902519405.1 uncultured Gammaproteobacteria bacterium | reverse complement strand
GATTTGGTGTCATGAGGGCGAGAGAGTTTGTAATGAAGGATGCTTATAGCTTTCATGCTACAAGCGAATGTTTGCAACAAACCTATGATTTGGTGAGTAAAGCGTATTCCGCGATATTCAGTCGGCTTGGACTACAATTTAGAAGTGTGGTCGCGGATTCGGGAAGTATTGGTGGAGATCGATCTAGAGAATTTCATGCGCTTGCTGAATCGGGAGAAGATGCAATAGCCTTTTCTACTGAGAGCGATTTTGCGGCGAATATCGAAATGACCGAGGCTGTCGATCCCAGCGCTATTCTTCCTGATCCTAAGGAAACAATGGGACAACTCTCCACTCCCAATATTCGTTCTATATCCGAATTAGCGATCTTTTTGAATGTACCAACCTCTAGTACGCTAAAAACAATTATAGTCGAAGGTTCATCGCCTGGGTCTCTCGTGGGCTTAATTTTGCGTGGGGATCATCAGCTAAATAAAATAAAAGCTGAAAAGATAGAGGCTGTCGCTTCACCCTTGAACTTTGCCTCCGAAGACCTCGTGTATGAGAAGTGCGGCATCGGCTTTGGCTCTTTAGGGCCCGTTGGCCTGAAGATAAAGTTAATAGTGGATAGAAGTGCTGCTGTAATGTCAGATTTCATATGTGGCGCCAATAAGGAAGACTTCCACCTCACGGGTGTTAACTGGATTAGAGATATTGAACTGCCCCAAATAGAGGATCTGCGGCAAGTTGAGCAGGGGGATCTTAGCCCTGATGGTAAAGGTCATCTAAATATAATGCGCGGTATTGAAGTAGGTCACATTTTCCAATTAGGAGAAAAATATAGTCGAGCGCTAGATGGAAAAATACTTAACGAACAAGGAAAACAAATCTTTATGGCAATGGGTTGCTATGGAATAGGTGTGAGCCGAATTGTTGCCGCAGCTATAGAACAGAATAATGATGAGAAAGGCATAATTTGGCCAAAATCGATTGCTCCTTTTGAACTTGTCATAATTGCTCTGAACATAAAAAAATCAAATACAGTTAAAGACGCAGCTAATAAACTATATCAACAAGCGAGAGAGTTGGGCATTGATGTACTTCTTGATGATCGAGACGAGCGGCCCGGTATCAAATTTGCAGATATGGAATTAGTCGGGATTCCGCATCAGATTATTATTGGAGAAAATTCTCTCCGAGAAGGTAAAGTTGAATATCAAGCTCGATCAGGGGGAGGAAAAAAAGAGCTCATACTAGAAAAAGCGTTAGATGAACTGAAAAATTTTCTAGCGTAAATGTTGGCTACAGCTTAGACTAAATTCAAAGTCACGCAAAAACTGTTTAAGGATAATAATGGCTAAAACAATTTTTGATTTCGATTGCCGGACTGAAAATAATGAAATTGTTCCAATGGAACACTTTCGTGAAAAAGTATTATTAATCGTTAATACTGCATCTAAGTGCGGATTTACTCCACAACTTAAAGGTTTGGAGGCATTATATAAGCGTCTAAATAGTCGAGGTTTAGAGATTATAGGTTTCCCCTGTAATCAATTTGGAAGGCAGGATCCAGATTCTATTGAAAATATTATGCAATTCTGCGAAGTTAACTATGGTGTCACTTTTACTATTTTTAATAAAATAGAAGTGAATGGTGGTAATGCAGATCCACTATTTGAATATCTAAAAAAATCAGCTCCAGGGATTTTTGGAACAAAAGCAATCAAATGGAACTTCACAAAATTTTTAATCGATCAAACTGGTTCCACTGTCAAGCGTTTTGCTCCAGTATCATCACCTCAAAGTATTGAGAGAGCTATCTTAACGCTACTAGAAGATTAGATTTAGTTTTCTCTCGTAGAGCTAAATTCCAGATCTGGCCAACGTTCCTCCATGACAGATAGGTTAGCTCGAGAGGACGCTAGAAAAGCTAAGTGGCCTCCACTATCAGTAAAAAGCTGCGTGGACGCTTTTTTTCTAAATTCCAAGATCTTTTTCTCATTAATGGAACTCACCCATCTTACCGTAAAAATACTAACAGCCTCATAAACCGCGTCGACCTGATATTCTTCTCTCAAACGAAAAGAAACCATATCGAACTGTAGCTGACCTATAGCTCCGACTACGCTATCGCCACCGTCCAAGGGATTAAACACCTGCGTCGATCCCTCTTCAGCTAACTGAGAGAGGCCTTTATTTAATTGTTTTGACTTGAGTGGATCACGAAGTCTTATTCGTCTAAATAGTTCTGGCGCAAAATTTGGAACCCCAGTAAATTGTAATTCCTCGCCAGAAGTAAATGTATCACCTATTTTTATGGTGCCATGGTTATGGAAACCAATTATATCCCCGGCATCTGCATGATCCACGAGAATTCGCTCACCTGCTTTAAAGCTAACGGCATCTGCCAACTTTATTTTCTTTTCCGTTCTCACATGAAAAACTTTCATTCCTCTGTTAAATCTACCCGAACAAATTCTAAGAAAAGCAATTCGATCTCGATGACGAGGATCCATATTTGCCTGAATTTTAAATACAAAGCCAGTGAACTCCTCTTCTCTTGGATCAACATCTCGGGTCACGGCGGAGCGCGCCTGAGGGGGAGGGGCCCAGTCTACAAAATTATTAAGCATCTGCTTAACCCCAAAGTTTCCCAAGGCGCTGCCAAAAAATACTGGTGTTAGTTGACCTACAAGAAAGTCATTCTTATTGAAAGGATTACTTGCTGCTCGGACTAATTCAACCTCCTCGCAGAACGTATCGTATATATCATCAAGCAAGCTTCGCGCTTGATCGCTAGCCAATCCAGTAATTTTTTCGTCGGGATGCGGATTAGCGCGATGCCCCAGCTTATAGGAATAAATAACATCATTAATAAAATCATAAATCCCTAAAAACCGCGAACCCATGCCTATTGGCCAGTTAATCGGTGCCGCCTTGATCTTTAAAACCGACTCTATTTCATCTAGGAGCTCAATTGGTTCACGTGTATCTCGATCCATTTTATTGATGAAGCTAACTATTGGGGTAGAACGTAATCTACAAACATCCATTAGTTTCACTGTTCGTTCTTCCACCCCTTTAGCCCCATCAATTACCATTAAAGCCGAGTCTACCGCCGTAAGCGTACGATAAGTATCCTCGGAAAAGTCTTCATGGCCTGGCGTATCCAGTAAATTCACGAGACATTTTTTGTAGGGAAATTGCATTACTGAAGAGGTGACAGAGATACCTCGCTCGCGTTCCATATCCATCCAGTCCGATGTCGCTTGGGGTCCTTTCTTACCACCTACTGAACCAGCGGTTTGAATTACTTGACCAAGAAGTAATAGTTTTTCAGTTATCGTAGTCTTACCAGCGTCTGGATGCGAAATAATAGCAAAAGTTCTGCGTGGCTTTAATTTTTCTATTTTGCTATTCATCTTTAAAGTTAACGTCTTGGTAAAGAGGATTTAAAGACCTAACTAAAATTTCTAACATTTCAACTCCTACTCTATCTACTTTAACGAGGGAGTTCCAAAGAGCCATAGAAGTGACTTTTAAATTTTCATAGCCACATGGATCGATACTTTCAAACGGAGTTAGGTTCATATCTACATTCAAGGCGACGCCATGATAGCTGCGCCCTCTTCGGATCCTAAGACCTAGCGAAGCAATTTTTTGATTTTCAACATAGACACCAGGAGCATGAGGATTTCTGTGAGCTGAGATTTTATAGGTCGACAGAAGAGTGACCATTGAACTTTCGATCAAATCCACTAGCGATCTCACACCAAGGCCAATACGAGGCAAATCCAGCATTATATATACTAGGCATTGGCCTGGACCGTGATACGTTATCTTTCCACCGCGATCAGAATGAACAAAAGGTATGTTACTGCCGCCAGATACTTGCTCCTTGCCCAAAGATGAACCTAGGGTGTAAACAGGAGGATGTTGCACCAACCATAATTCATCTGGAGTATTTCCCATTCTAGCGTTCGTAAACTTACGCATTTTCTGTAAGCTACTCTCATAGTCGACTAAACCGAGATCATGCGTAATTAAATTGTCCGTCATAGTACAATGCTGACTAAACCTGTTGCTCGTAACTCTTCATTTAATTTTTCTAACTGTGTCTTTCCCGTAGCAATGATAACTACTGTCAACGAAATAAATTTTTTCCCCTTACTAAATCGCCGACTTATATTTTTCCGAGAATATTTTGGTGCTAATTTATCCAAAACTGACAGAACCACCCTTTCGAAATTATCTACGTTCCTTCCCATAACTTTAATTGGATATTCGCATGGGAACTCTATTTCTATCTTCTGGTCTGAATAATCCATCTAGCTGCTTATGAGGGCGAAAATATTGACTCGAGCCACATTAAAATCAAATCCCAAAAGCGAGAGATAAAATCAGATCGAAGAATATTCTCTCTCGCAGTCAACGGAGATTCATGTAGTACTTTATCCTGTAGTCTTAAAGTTACTTTTCCAACGGTATCACCAACGGCAATAGGTGCCAAAATTTTACTATTTACAGTCACTTGCATTTCAATCTCTTCACTAGTACCTCTTGGTACAGTTAAATATACTGGCATCGAGACTCCCGCGCTAAATGACTTCTTGTCTCCCTGCCACACCCTGGGGAGGGCTAATTCAGAGTTTTCCTTAAATCTACTTATTGTTTCAAAGAAACGAAAACCATAGTTCAAAAGCTGTCTGGCGCCCCGCTTTCTAGCACCAGGACCGCTAGTGCCAAGCACCACCGAAATGAGACGCATACCCTCTCTCTTGGCAGACGCAACCAAGCAGTAACCTGCTTCTTTCGTATACCCGGTTTTTAGACCATCCACTGATGGATCATCTACTAAGAGAGTATTTCGATTGTACTGTCGTATATTGTTATAGGTAAAATCTCTCTTTTTATATATTGAATAGTGCTCGGGAAACTCTCTTATAAGAGCAGCCGACAAAATAGCTAGATCGCGTGCAGTTGTTAAATGGCCGAGATCAGGTAATCCGTGCGAATTAACGTAGTGAGTTGAATCTAAATTTAGTAATTCTGCATAATAATTCATCTTTGCTGTAAACGTCTCTTCATTATCAGACAAGTATTCAGCTATCGCCAAACTTGCATCATTGCCAGAAGAAATGACAAGACCATGCTCCAGTTCACTAACCGAAACTTCTAGTCCGGGTTCTATCCACATCAAAGAAGATCCTTTGAATAATGGGTTTTGAGCCCAAGCATTGGGGCTTACCTCTACCAAATCTTGTCTCGAAACATATCCTGATTTAATCTCATCTGCCAATATATAACCTGTCATTATTTTGGTCAGGCTAGCAGGAGCGACCTGGTCGTCCGCGTTTCGCTCTACCAACACTCTGCCACTATCTGCGTCTACTAATATATAGGCAATAGCAGCTATTTCAGGTGGGGCAGGTAATATAGTTTCCGCTCGGACAGGCAGTACAATACAAAATATCAAAATTAATCTTAACTTCATTCTTAAAATCAACGCATGCAGCAACGAGCGGATGTTACAACACTACAAACTCTGGCGAAAGGAAGTTTGGTTACGGAATTGGCTGCAGGCGGGAAAAACCCTTTGATTCCAGCATGCTTTTTTCAGCAAAGACGGCTTTATTGTCTGAGAGAGGACCGATACGAACACGGTAGAGAATCATTTTGCCCATCTGAACTAAGCTGACTGCTACAAAAGAATCCGTAAGCATTTGTACCTTACGTACTAATGATTCAGCTGAAGATCTGGATTGAAAAGCACCCAATTGGAGATATCTATATTCTCCCTTAGCTCTTGTTCGATGATCATCAGCGCCTATCACTTCAATAAGATCAACTTTGACCCTTGCAACGCCACTATCTGCAAAACCTAATTTCACTGCTGCGCCATAGGAAAGATCGATAATTCTATTAGGATGAAAAGGTCCACGGTCATTAACTCTAACAATTATCGAACGATCATTCTCAAGATTAGTTACCAAAACATAACAAGGGATAGGTAAACTCTTATGCGCGGCTGTAGCAAGTCTTATATCGAAGATTTCTCCATTAGAAGTTTTTCTGCCATGGAACTTCATTCCATACCAAGAGGCTATTCCTTCGGAAGAATAGTCTTTATATTCATTCAATACTTCATAAGTAACACCGTTAACCACATATGGGCTAATATTTCCTTGCTCAAGAATAGGGTCTGGCACAGGAATGGCATCGGAGACTTGATGCGGATATAAAGGTTCCTTTGGCGGACCATCTCTTGTCTGACCATATTGCGGGGATTCGCTGACGCAGCTGGCAAGTAACAAAATCGACGCGGGAACTACATATTTAATCAACCGCAATTATCACACTCTCCTTAATCGCCTGAGCTAATTGATATACGCTCAAGGCATACATTGCACTATGGTTATACCTCGTAATTACATAAAAATTTTTAAATCCTATCCAATACTCTATACCTCGCACTCCCTCTAGCGCCATAGCCGTCGCTAACGAAGAGGGGGAGATCTCCGTTTGTGTAGTGAACCCCATAGCTGCCAATTCACTTACAGCATTGTGAGGTTTAAGACTGGCGTTAATCCAACTCTCATCATAATTCCCTGCGAAATCTGCGCGAGCAACAATTTCTTCTCTTTTCCGCCATCCATGAAGTGCTAAATAATTTGCTACGCTGCCAATTGCATCGACAATATTCCCCCAAATATCTATCTGTCCGTCTTCATCAAAATCGATCGCGTAATTTCTATAGCTGCTTGGCATAAATTGCCCATACCCCATAGCACCTGCATAGGAGCCCCTCAATGACAGAGGATCTAATTGCTGTTGCTCTGTGAGCAGAAGATACTCCTTTAGCTCATTGGTGAAGTATCTTTTACGTCTCAAATAATTATTGAGCTCTGAGGGATAATGAAAAGCCAGAGTAGACAGGGCATCAATAACTAAATAATTTCCTGTATTCGCTCCATAGGAAGTCTCGACTCCTATTATCGAAACAATAATCTCAGATGGCACGCCAAATCTTTCTTCTGCTCGAATTAAAGTCTCTTTATTTTTTTGATAGAACAAGAGTCCATTTTTAATTCTACTTTTGGATACAAAAAGATCTCGGTATTCAAACCAGGGTTTGATCCGCTCTGCTGGACGCCTCATTAGATCTAAAACCGAGTCTCTGAGCTCGGCTTCAGAGAAAATCTGATTCAATTTTATTCTGTTTAGTCTATTTTCTGTAACTAATTCATCAATTAAGGTTTCTACCTCTGAATTATTCAAGAAATCTGATTCCGACAGGGTTTCGGAAGAGTTATTTAAACTCAACATAAATACTAATATGACTAAAAATCCCTTATTTCCCAAAGACACGTTTATCGCCTCCAACACCCATCAAAATTCCCATACTAAGAAGTAATGTCACTATAGAAGTCCCCCCCATGCTAAAAAGTGGCAAGGGCACACCAACTACTGGAAGTAAACCTGCGACCATCCCCATGTTGACAAAAACATATATGAAAAAGGTCATTGATATTGCCCCTGCCAAAAGTCGACCAAAACTACTCTCTGCATGAAAAGCTATCCAAAAGCCTCTAAAGATTAGGCACAAATACAATATTAATAGAATTAAAACCCCTCTCAATCCAAACTCTTCAGCTAGAACTGCTATAATAAAATCGGTATGACTTTCTGGAAGAAAATCTAATTGCGACTGTGTTCCCGCAAGCCAACCTTTTCCCTCCCAACCGCCTGATCCAATAGCGGTTTTAGATTGAATAATATTCCAACCTGCACCTAATTTATCACTCTCTGGATCTAGTAGCGTTAAAATACGTTGTTTCTGATAGTCCTTTAAAACATATAACCAAAGAGGGATACTTCCAAGCGTAACGGATAGAAAAGCTGCAAAAACATACCACCACCCGATGCCCGACATAAATAGAACAAATGCGCCACTGCTAATCACCAAGATTGAAGTCCCCAAATCTGGTTGTAGCAAAATCAATATCGTAGGCGCGAGTATTATAAATAAACATAAAACTAGATTGAGCAGTTTTGGAGGAAGAACCTGCCGAGACAAATATAGACCAATAAACATCGGAAGTACCAGCTTTATTAATTCAGAAGGCTGAAAACGAAAGCCACCTATTTTTAACCACCGTTGGGCACCTTTAGCGCCGTCTCCAAAAAAAAGTACTGCAATAAGAAGCAGAATGCCGGAGTAATATAAAAATGGCGACCATCTTGCGTACCAGTTAATCGGAATATTCGCACTCGCAATCATCATCGTGTACCCAAGCGCATAGAATTTTAGTTGTCTAAGTACTAAATCCAGGTCTTTTCCAGATGCGCTATACAAGACTATAGATCCATATATTGTTAAAACTAGGACAGTTAGCATTATGGGTAAATCTATGTTCAATACTCTAATGCTGGCAGGTCTGCGCGACTCATTCTGACGCTCAAATGGCAACTGACGCTGTATATCCTGCATTAGATTTTATTCTCATCCTCTAGCCAAGAATTAATGACAGCTTTTGCAATAGGCAATGCAGCTTGACTACTGCCACCATTTTCTACAACCACTGCTAGAGCGATTGTGGGCGCCTTGGCCGGCGCAAAGGCAATGAAAAGGCCATGATTACGATGCCTATCTGAGACCGTTTCTTCATCATAAAACTCCCCTTGTGCAACTCCGATAACCTGAGCCGTACCGGTTTTTCCTGCTATTAAATACTTCAAGTCAGACGCCATTGTCCTAGCCGATCCTCGTTCACCATGGACAACTTGAAGCATAGAATCATGGATCAGATCCCAGTTCTCGTTGTCCGCTACCACTGGGGCCAATTCTTTTGGAAATACTCTTTCTTCGCCAATGAAATGAACAAGACTAGGCATAAATCGTCTTCCACGTGTGGCTATTATTGCAGCTAAATTCGCAAGTTGAATGGGAGATGTCAAGGTATAGCCTTGGCCTATTCCAACTATGAGGGTTTCCCCTGGGAACCATGGCTCGCCTATAGTATTTAGCTTCCATTTCGCGGAGGGTAAAATACCACTAGCCTCTCCTGGAATATCAATCCCTGTTTTTTTTCCTAATCCAAACTGCGCGACATAATCGTTGATACCATCAATGGAAAGTCGCCTCGCGAGATCATAAAAATAGACATCACACGACTCTGCTATCGCCATCTCTAGATTAACTTTAGGCGCATGACCTGTGCCACGAACCCGAAGCGTCCAGTCACGATACAAACGATCTTCGCCAGGTAACTTATACCAACCAGGATCTGGTACCTCTGTATCTGAATTAATCACACCAGCTTCCAATCCTGCCAGACCAATTGCTGGCTTAATAGTTGAACCAGGTGGATATTGTCCTTGGACAGCTCTGTTGAAAAGCGGACCATCTATTGACTCGCGAATTTTCGCAAACTCTTTTTGGCTGATGCCTTCAACAAAACGATTTCCGTCATATGTTGGCAAAGATACTAAGGCCAGAATACCACCGCTTAACGGATCAATCGCGACTAAAGCCCCGCGTTGATCACCCATAGCTTTCTCTGCAACCTCTTGAAGTGTACTATCAAGGTGCAAAGTCAAATTCTTCCCAGCCTTTGGATTTACTCGTTCCAGAGATCTTAGAACGCGGCCATGCGCGTCTGTTTCGGTATTCTGATAACCCACCTTTCCACGCAAAGCAGACTCATATCGACCTTCAATACCCACCTTTCCTATAAAAAAAGCTCCTCGATAAGCAACCGGATCAAGCTCTTTTATATCGGCCTGACTTATCCTTCCGACATAGCCCAAAGAGTGAGAAAACAGGGAGCCATTTGGATAAAAACGAGCTAATCTAGCATCCACTTGAACTCCAGGCAGCTCGTGCTGATGGACCGCTAAAATGGCTATTTCGGTTTCAGTAAGACGAAATCTAAGCGGTACGGCCTCATATGGCACTCTATTCTTTAGACGAAGTTTGAAAGCACTTTCGTCTGTATCCGACAGTTCAATTAGCGCTTTTACTTGAAGCAGAGTTTCATCAACACTACCACTCAGCTCTGGAATGACTACAAGCGAGTAAAAAGGCTTATTTTCTGCCAATAAAACACCATTTCTATCGTAGATAAGTCCCCGATTTGCGACGATTGGTTGCAAGTGGACCCTATTGCTATCGGACGCTGTTCTGTACAGCTCATAGTCGATAA
>CABYJX010000048.1 GCA_902519405.1 uncultured Gammaproteobacteria bacterium | reverse complement strand
TGCGCAACTGCCAATGGTGCAGTATCACTGCGGATGGAAGATAAATTAGGCAGATTAGAATCAGGTTATTTAGCTGATCTTTTAATCGTTGAGGGAGATCCGTCTCAAGATATTTCAATACTGGGTAAGTCTGAAGCGATTAAATATATTTTTAAAGGAGGAAGGAAAATAGATCTGGAATCCCCACTTCCAGAAAATTGGAATTTGCCCGCTTGGCGAGTAAGCGAGTTCTCCAGTCAAGTGCTTACGCGCAAGCTAGCTCGTTCTGAAGGAGGTTAGTCTTTTATGAAGATACACAGAGTAGATACTTATGTTGAGGTAGAGGACGCGCTCAAACAAAGAAATTTGAAGCAATCACTGTACGATGAGGGTGGCATTTTGATGGATAAAGTCCTCGTTACGTTACATGGGAATGAGCATCGACATCGTCGAGCGGTAGAAAGTCAGGTCTTTCGCCGAAATTTTTTTCGTCACTACGAAGATGAAGTGTTCCCTAAGCTTTTGAGTGAAACTTTAGATCAGTTCTTGAATGAATCTGAAATTGACCTTAAATCGCTTGGATATAGGATCATGATCCATCTTTCGCTCTCATTTGCGGGCATAGACAGGATCGATGGGACTTTGGAGGAGGCTGATGCTCATCACCGATTGCTCGTCCAACTAGGACAAGCTGCTACAATCGGTCAATACAAAGGCGATAGACAGGAGATTTTAGATGAGATTTCAGAGGCGCTAAGCGAGTTTGAAAATCGGTTTTTCACTCCGTCTCGGGAACGTCGACTGAAGCTTATTAATGACTTTAAAAATGGAGAGATAGAAGAGGAAGCGTTGCCTAGAGATATTCTAACGATTCTTCTAATGAACGAAGAAGCTCTGCAGATGCCTCATGAATTGTTAGTAAGAGAGGTCGCATTTTTTTATCTCGCAAGTTCTCATACATCAGTGCACACCTTAGTGCATGCAGCACATGAAATCTTCACCTTGTATTCGGATAAACTTGAGCAGCTTGAAGACCTATTTAATGACCCAATTCTTCTTCAACGTTTTGTGCTAGAAAGTGTTCGGTTGCATCCTTCGAGTCCTGAGGCATGGAGACGGGCAGAGGACAGAGTAGTTCTAGCTAACGGTGAAGTTGTAGAGCAAGGTGAAAAGGTCGTTATTGATCTTCAAACAGCGAATCGAGATGGTGAAGTATTTGGAAGTGATGCTGATAAATTCAATCCAATGCGAAAGCGCAGAAGGCGTTTAAGTCCTGCTGGGATGTCCTTTGGTGGAGGAATGCATGCGTGTTTAGGTATGAATTTAGTGGCAGGAACTGTATTAGTAAATGATGAACAATATGATCGAGAGAGCCATCAGTTTGGTACGATAACTCTGATTATAAAGGAGTTATTGTCTCGAGGAATGAGACCGCACCCAGAACAATTACCGGAGAAGATCGAGGCATCTGAGCGAGATGTTTGGAAGATTTATCCGGTTCAGTTTGTTTAGATAACAGCCTACCAGATGACTGACGCCGCCACTGTCGACGGATATCAACGAGCATTTGATACTTTATGCGATAAGAGATTAGCGCAATCTATGTATAGTGAATGCGATGTTTTGATGCAAGATGTATTACTGACTTTGCATGGTGATGACCATACTGGTCGTCGAGCACTTGAAATGCAGCTGTTCAAGCGCGATTTCATTCGTTATTACGAGCGAGAGGTCTATCCAATTACACTTAAAGCCACGCTTAATCCTTACCTTATGGAAGGCAGGATGGATTTGGTAGAGTTCGGAGGGAGAGTAAATATTAATTTAAGCGCTGATTTGGCCGGTATTGATCGAGACGCTGGGTCTGCAGATGAGTTGGATTTGCTTCTATCGGTCTCTAAAAAGTTTTCAGAGGGTGCTACTTTATTCCACTCGACGAGGAATAAGGATGAGGTACGTTTGGAGGTGGGACAAACTCTGTCCCTATTCAAAGAAAAATTTCTGACGCCTTCCTGGAAGCGTCGCGAAGCTTTGCTGTCCTCAGTTAAAGAGAAGCGAGAGCCTGAATCAAATTTGCCGCGAGACGTACTAACGGTTCTCTTGGCTAATAGAGATAAGCATGATCTAGATGATGAGATGATTGCTCGTGAGGTGGCATTTTTTCTCCAGGCGGCAACACATAGTTCGGCAAATGCCCTGGTTCATATTTTTAATGAGATTGATGTTTGGTCCAAAAGTCATCCAGAGCATGCGGATAAGATCAAGACTGATCCCTTTTTCCTACAACGCTGTGTGCATGAAGGTTTACGTTTGCATCCGGCGAGTCCAGTGGCGTGGAGGACGAGTACTTGTCCATTTCGGTTATTATCGGGAATGCAGGTTGATGATGGAGATTCTGTGATCGTGGATTTGCAGAAGTCTAATCAAGATGAGTCAATCTTTGGACCAAATCCAGAGCAGTTTGATCCATATCGTGAAGTAGTTGGGAAAGCACCATCTTTCGGGTTAACATTTGGTGTAGGAGTGCATACTTGTTTTGGGCGCGATTTGGCGGGTGGTTCTTTACCAGGAAGAAACCTAGATCCTGACAAATACTACTTTGGAACGCTAACTAACTTAATGCGAAGTTTGCTTAGCCATAATATCAGATCAGATCCTGATAATCCGCCGGTGACCGACACCACGACTGTCAGGAACAACTGGTCCAGTTATCCAGTACTTATCGGATAAGGAGAACAAAAATGAAAATGGCAATTGTGACTGGGGGCGGAGATGGCCTCGGGGCAGATATCGCTAGGGCGCTTAGTGATAAGGGTTACAGGGTAGGGGTGCTTGATATTAGAACTCAATTGGCAGATGAGACTGCAGAAAAGTTAACAAATGCGATATCTCTGCATGCTGATGTTACTGATCCTGATCAGGTAGCAGCAGCGTTTGAAAAATTTGGCGAAATCCCGAATCTATTGGTTAACAACGCCGGTATTGTAAGATTTGGGCCGTTAGAGGAGCAATCGGTAGAGGATTATAGTTCCGTGATATCCGTCAATCTTCTGGGTAGTTGTATATGTGCCAGGCAGGCTTCCTTTGGAATGTTAGCAAGAGGATCGGGGCATATTATCAATATAACATCTGTTAATGGTATTCATCCGGCTCCACATGTAGGTTTGTATGGAGGTACCAAGGCCGCGATGGCAAATATGACTCAAGCAATGTCTATCGAATGGGGTCCCAGAGGATTGAGAGTAAATGCTATAGCACCTGGGTTTATAGACGCGGGCATGTCTAAACCAATTTATCAAAATCCTAAAGTTCGCGAAATCCGTGGCGGTGGTGTGCCGCTTCGTCGCCTGGGCGTCGATCGTGATATCGCAAGTGCAGTTCTATATCTTGACTCTGACGAAGCAGGATACATTAGCGGTCATCAACTAGTGGTAGATGGTGGTGTCAGTAACAGCGTCATGGCGCACTTGCCTCGCGAATAATTGGATTCATGCGAAAAAACCTAATTATCCAAGGAGGCATTTTTCATGAATTCACTAAAACCTCTAATGCATTAGTCAAATTACTCGACTCGATTGGCTTTCAGTCGATTGTGTTTGATGATCCGGAAGAGGGGCTTGGAGAGCTCCTTTCCGGAAATTATTCGCTTCTTACGGTAAATGCACTTCGCTGGGAGATGCATGGCGAGAAATATGATCCGTATCGAGAAGAATGGGCGATGCAACTTTCGCCGTCAGCGAAAGATACGATTTTATTGCACCTAGAGAGGGGTGGCGCGATTCTCGGCATGCATACGGCAAGTATCTGTTTTTCCGACTGGGAGGAATGGCCTAAAATTCTGGGCGGTGCATGGGAGTGGGGTACTTCATGGCACCCTCAACCAGAGAAAATTTCTTTGATTCCAACTAAACATGAGCTAGCAGTCAATCAGAGTTTTTCCGTGACAGATGAACTTTATACCAACTTAAATGTCCGTGATGGCACTTCTGTTCTATTGGAAGGGTCTTGTGCTAGTTCCTTGGATTCTCAGCCGGTGCTGTGGCTTAACGAATACAAATCTGGGCGGGTGATTTACGATTCACTGGGGCACACCGCAGAAAGTATATTGCATAGAGAACATGCTTCCTGGCTGAAGAGCGCAATAGATTGGGCCATAGATAGTAAAAGGAGCCCTTAACATTGGATTCGATAGAGGGAAGATCTATTTTAATTACTGGAGGAGGCTCCGGAATTGGCTTGGATTCGGCAAGATATTTTGCCGAGCGAGGAGCCAAAGTCACCATTTGTGGAAGAAGAGAAGAGAAGATTTCTGCAGCGCAAAACTTGATTGGTGCAGCGTGTCTTGGAGTCGTTGCAGATATTACTGAATCTAAGGATAGAGTTGAACTAATTGAAGCCGCATTGGAGCATGGCGGAGGTTTGGATACCTTGGTGAGTAACGCTGGGAATATGTATCGGGGTTTAATCACAGAGGTTGAAGAGCGCGAGTTGATAGACATTTTCCATACTAATGTTATAGGCGGAATGATGCTGACGGGTCTTGCGGCTCCTTACTTGGAAAAAACTTCAGGTTCTGTGATTTTTATAGGTTCGGTCCATAATCGTCGCGCATTCCCAGGAGCTTCCCCCTATGCTGCTACCAAAGCGGCTTTAGAGGGATTGACACGTGTATTAGCTGGCGAGCTTGGCAGCAAAGGCGTTCGAGTAAATTGTATTGTCCCAGGAGCCGTATTCACCGAAATCAATCAACGTGCTGGATTATTTGATGATAAGGATGCTTTAGCCAGGCTAAATAGCATGGCAGGTTTGCATGCGCTCGGCCGCATTGGGAAAACTTCTGAAATTGCAGAAGCCATGCATTACCTAATTTCAGCAGAGTGGACTACCGGTGCAATATTAGAGGTTGACGGAGGTTTAGGATTGGGTCTGACTGCAGGCTGACAGCTTTAAAGCTGGCCTACTTTTTCAATAGCCAGCAATATATTTAAACTAAATAATTCAACTTGGTGCCGATAGTATTGCTCCGGGAATAGGATTAAAATAATGGATCTTCACTTTTCTCTCAAATATCTTCCACACCTCATTTCTTCGCTCGAAGCTATCATAGTATGTAGCATTCACAATAGTGCATTCATCTTCATCGGTTAGGAGGCCGGTACAGTCGACATCACACATGGCGCTAGCCTTGTTCACCTCTTCAAATTCAATGCGAAGATTTGTAGTGAGATGATGAGACTCCTTCCATGCGGGCCATAAGACTTGGTGTATAGCGGTATGAATCCCATCGTGGCCATTAAATTTTCCGAACGGTGGTCCAATATCCCACAGACAATCCTCCCACCAGATTGAAAGGAATCTTTTATAATCTCGTTTATCAAAGCCATGGCAGTAATCAGAGACAAGATCCCTTAGAACAGCTCTGGATTCTAGCAGATCAATTCTAGATAATAGATCATTATTATCACTTCTTTGTAACGACAACCTTACCTCCTTTATCAAGCCGTGCCTTTTTGTAATACACGATTTATAATTACCAAAATTCATCATATAGGTCTCCGTAATTGAAGACCCATGTGACCACACTAACCTCTAAAAATCGTAATTTAATACCACGCCGTATGTCCTTGGAGGCCTAACGGCAGTATAGGTCCACAACCCAGCAAAATTGACGGATGTACCTACGTCATAGGCTTGAGTCCAGGAATCATCGTCAGATAAATTTAGACCCCAAAGGCTGACTCTAAAATTATCCCAGCTATAGGTTACTGAAGCGTCCACAGTGGTATGTGAACCTACGCTGCTTTGCGGTGAGTTGAGGAAGGTGAGTTCCATAGCGTCAACAAATCTTAGCGATGCCCTCGCAGACAATGATCCAGAGCCCATCGGTATGGAGACTATAGGCGTAATTGTTGCTGTCATATCAGGGGCTCGTCTCAGAGAGAGATAACTAAGATCTGTGCCAGTCGCTGGATCAGAGAGTTCATCAAACTTGGCGTCAAGTATTCCAAGGTTTGCTTGCAAGGAAAAAGAACCTGAAATTTTCCAGCTTAAATCTGCCTCTAATCCTTGTATTTCTGCTTCGCCTGCATTGACCACTAGGGTCTGTTGCCCTGTACCACCTGAGGTTGGAACACTTTGCTCTTCTTGTTTTTCTTCATACTGCATGGAGAAAGCGGAAACATTTAGACGAAGATTTCCTTCTAACCATTCACTCTTAATGCCGATTTCAAAATTATCGACTGTTTCTGGAGCGTATGGAGTGGTTGCCGAAATATATTCACCTCCACCGGGTCGTCCATTATATCCGCCAGCCCGGAAGCCTTTGGAGTAAAGGACATACGCCATAACGTCATCGTTGATACGATAGCGTAGTCCAGCTTTCGGAGTAAATTCACTCCACGAAGCTTTTGATGGGTTGCTTGGACCACCGGCTTCTTGCAGTCCTGGAGTCAACACATCAGTAACTGCACTGCTTTTATCGTCTTCGGTATATCTACCACCAAGAGTGAGAGTGATGGAGTCAGAGACTTCATAATCTCCTTCTAAAAAGAATGCTGTAGACTCAGTCTCCTGAGCGACCGTTTGTTCTAATGCTAGGACGAAGGGGTCAATTTCAGCCGGCCAGAATCCGATTGCAGCACCGAATCCAATGTAGCTGGTCAAGTCGATCGAATATTCAGAATCCCAATAGTACAGGCCAGCAGTATATTTAAACTTATCGCCAGAGTAGTTTAGTCTAAGCTCGAAGCTATCTTGCTCCCATTCTGCTGGGCGATCCGTGTGATAAAGTGTCGCCGGTGTTCCATCCCAATCTTGATAGACCTCCTCTTCTGTTTCAAAACCTCCATAAACGAATTCAAGGCTATATTGATCATTTAGCTCCCAAGAAATGTCGAGAATATGAGTTTTTGTATCGAAATATGTCTGGTACGGCGGATCATCATTTTGGAGGACCGTATATCTTGAGCCAGCCTGCGGCGTTTGAAGGCCTTGGGAGCATTGCCCATAATAGAAGCAAAACACCTGGTCGCTCTGTGCTACGTTGAGCAGGGTATTTGCATCTTGCTCCTGATCAGTTTTGTCAAACCGATAATAGACCTCAACGCTCTCTGAGGGACGCCATGTTATGCTGGGGCTAATTACTGTAAATTCGGACTCCCCGACGTCACGACCCAAAGTCGCATTGTAGTAAAATCCATCACTGTCTCTCTTTGATGCTCCTAACCGGAATGCAAAAGTGTCACTAACAGTGATATTTAGATAGCCGTCAAGTTCGGTATTTCCCTCATTGCCAGCACCCACTCTTACTGAACCCGAGGTCCCCTCAAAGTCGGGTCTGCTTCTCTTGACATTAATAATTCCGCCGATAGAATTTCTACCGAATAATGTACCCTGAGGCCCTCGCAAAATTTCCACGCTCTCCAAATCTATGGCTTTAAGCATTGCGCCTGAATTAACACCAATGAAAATGCCATCTAATACAACACCTACGGTTGGATCAAAATTCTTTTCTATGTCTGTGGTGCCAATACCTCTAATGGCTATGGCGGCAGGACTTCCGGGACCTTGCTGTATATCACTAATGACTAGGTTGGGTGCGGCGTTTTGTAATGTTGAAAGATCACTGTCAAATCTCTCCAATATATCTTGTTTGTTAAGCGCGCTTACGGATAGACCTAGGTCTTGAAGATTTTCTGCACGTTTTCTCGCTGTAACTACTATTTCCTCTAAACCAGCACTTTGAGCTACAGTTGTTGGGGTGGTAGTGAGGCTGGTTGCCATTACAACCAAGCTTGCTAGAATTTTATTTTTCATCTGTCGATCCCTGTTACGAATTAATGTTCTTTGGAGTCATTTTTGCTATGCTGCTTTTTTGAATAACTTTCAATAGTGCTAATATTAAATCAGTTTATAGTGTTTGATAAACAGTAAGTGAGTTAGATTAGAGGACTTTTCTTTCTTTAAAGGAAAGTTTAATAGTTAGAGGTTTACATAATTTTCGGGAGAATTTCTAGTGTCTTTTAAAGTGGATTACGATGCTATCGCCGTTGGCGCAGGGTTTGCGGGTCTTGCACTTATTCATCATTTACGGGAATTAGATATTTCTGTTCGAGTATTTGATAAGGCATCTGATATAGGTGGTACTTGGACTTGGAATCGGTATCCTGGAGCTGCGACAGATAGTGAGGGATATTATTATTGTCTTACCTTCTCAAAAGAGATTATGCAGGAATGGACTTGGTCAGAGCGTTATCCGGGTTGGGAGGAAACCCACCGCTATCTTCATTTCGTCGCTGATAAGTGCAACATGTGGCCGGACATTCAATTAGATACAGAGATCGTCAGTGCTGAATTTCAAAATGACGCTGGTTATTGGTTAGTCAAAAGTGCTG
The DNA here is from genome assembly GCA_902519405.1 of uncultured Gammaproteobacteria bacterium. Classification (GTDB taxonomy): domain Bacteria; phylum Pseudomonadota; class Gammaproteobacteria; order Pseudomonadales; family Halieaceae; genus CABYJX01. Next base: position 2,128 of record CABYJX010000048.1, on the reverse strand, counting down.
GTGGAGCACAGTTTACCTGTAAGTATTTTATCAGTGCTATGGGTATGATTTCCCAACCCGTGGTGCCACAAATTAAGGGTCGAGAAGACTTCAAAGGTCCCTGTTTCCACTCATCTCGTTGGCCTCAAGAAGGCTTAGAATATGCAGGTAAACGAGTGGGCATCATAGGCTGCGGTGCATCCACAGTGCAGATGTTGCCAGTAATGGCTCAAAGTGCAGAAAGTGTGACGGTATTTCAGAGAACGCCCAACTATGTGCTGCCAGCGATGCAAAAACCGATGACTCCAGAGTGGGAAAAGGAGATAAAAGATAATTATGACGAGATTATTAATAAATGTCGTAACCATGTTTTTGGGATGGCGTTCGACAGCCCAGTAGGACGAAACGCGGTTGATACGCCTCCAGAGGAACGGCAGAAAATTTTTGAAGAGAACTGGCAGGGTAGCTTTCGATGGGTTTTTGAAACGTTCGATGACCTATTGGTAGATCCAGCGGCCAACAAGATGGCTGCTGATTTCATCATCAACAAGATGAAGGAAAAAGTTAATGATCCAGAGATAGCTGATCTTTTGACTCCAAAAGGTTATCCGTTATTTGCTAAAAGACCGCCATTGGATCACGGCTTTTATGAGGCATTCAATCGGGATAATGTTCATCTGGTAGACATCAAAGATAGAGAACCCATTGCCGAGATTACTGAGCATGGTGTTCAAACTTCACAAGCTCATTATGAATTCGACATCATTATTTTCGCTACTGGATTTCAAGCCTATACTGGTGCCTTGGAAGCTTTTGATATTCGTGGTGTTAGTGGGACAACGATCAGGGAGAAATGGGAGACCGAATCTAAATCCATCATGGGTGTATGTATTGCAGATTTTCCGAATCTATTTACTATCACGGGACCACAAGCACCATTCGCTAATCTTCCCACATCAATAGAGCAGAATGTTTTGTGGATTACCGACTGCATAAGAAAGATGGAGACTGAGGGACATGGTCTTTGTACGCCAAAAATAGAAGCAGAAGAAGAATGGTCCGCGCATGTTTCGGAGGTCCATAAGCAAACTTTGATGGATGTCGGTGACGAAGTGCATTCCTGGATGATGGGCGCGAACATCGAAAATCGTAAAGCCCGCGTATTAATTTATTTTGGGGGTGCCGGAGTTTATTATGACAGATTACGGGAATCTGTTAGCCAAGATTTCCCAGAATTGGCGTTTAGCTAGCCTACCAATCTCGAGAGCAGGCAGTGTGAAAATTTTATGCTGCCAGTACAGGCTTATGGACATAGCAAATAGTGTTCCCCTTACTTTTTCAAAAGACCAGTTTTTTACTCTTTTAAATAATGCCCATATTTTTGCTCAGCCATCAGACGAAGCTCGGGGGTATGGTAAGTGGGGAATAGCCCCGGCGATGGAGAATAATTTCGTAATACCGCTCTTGCTACGGTCACTTTGTGAACTTCAGTAGGTCCATCAACAACACCCAGTTCGGGTATATTAGCCCACATTGTCATTAAGGGTGTCTCGTCAGACATTCCAAGACTTCCATGGATATGCATTGCTCGATAAATGATATCCTGTAAAACTTTAGGGGTTGCAGCCTTAATAGCAGCGATCTCTTTACGAACCTCTCTATTATATTCTTTGTGCTTATCGATCAGCCAAGCCGTATAGAGCACATGAAGTCGGTATTGAAGTATTTGCGTATAAGAGTCTGCAATTTTTTCCTGTGTTAGTTGTTTTGATGCCAGTGGTTCTCCCTTTGTGTATCGACTGAGTGCGCGCTCGCACATCATATCCATCGCTTTTTTAAGAACTCCTACACTTCTCATTGCATGGTGAACTCTTCCTCCACCAAGTCTTGTTTGTGCCACTAAAAAACCTTTGCCCTCCTCACCCAAAAGATTTTCTGAAGGCACTCTGCAGTTGGTAAATTTTAGGTATGCGTGAACACCGTCGCCTTGTTCTACATACGGTCCAACTGCTGAGTTACGAATAATCTCCAAACCAGGATTGTTTCTTTCGACGAGTAGTATAGAGGCGCCCTCGTGAATGGGCTTTTCTGGATTAGTCACGACCATCACTAGAAGAAATTCTGAAAATCGAGCGTGAGAAGCAAACCA
>CABYJX010000047.1 GCA_902519405.1 uncultured Gammaproteobacteria bacterium | reverse complement strand
GTTGGTATCGGATTAATTCGCGGAAAAAATTATGTAGATAAAACATATATTTTTATTCGACTTGCCACCAATGGTGATAAAGTTGGTATCAGTGAGAGTGATTGCCCGAGGGTTGATGATTAATCTTTATGTTGGTAGAGATGTTGGTATTTATTAAAAAGCATTCATAAGATATTGATTTAAAATGATAACTGCTTCCGGCCTCGGGCACCACTCCCTAGTCTGATAGGGAGTGATACCACCTAATAAAAGTTATATAAAACATAATATTACAATAGTATCCTTGTCCAATCCCTACCGATTATTTAGCATCCAATGGTATATTTTATGTTGGTATGAATGCCGACAGTAGCTAAAGAATTAAAGGATAGTGACCTTCGCCGTAAGACATACCGGACTGGTGCTTCGGGTAAGACGGTAATCGCGTTTTATAGTGGTGGTGGAGTATCTAGATTACAACTCCGATGCCCACCGCCGAAGGTAGCAGGCAAAAAAGGATCAAAGTCTTGGATCCTGCGAGTAGTGATAGGGTGCAGAGGAAGCGAGCTAGGGCCGGGCGGGTATCCATCCGTAGGGCTGAGCAAAGCGCGAGGATTAGCAAGAGAAAAAATAACTGAAGGACAAAAGTTCTTATTAAGAGTTATTGTCCTTAAAGGCTCTGATTGCCTCTTCTGCTTCTCTGGTCATTGATAGTAAAACTTGATGCCTATCCTCTAGTGCCATTGCCGCCTCTAAAGAGGGAGCATCGATTGATAAATCTATGGCCTCTTTGGTGAGACTCAATCCCATATGGGAGGCTTGAAGTAATTCGGTGCAAATTCGCTCACCAGTTTCTCTAAGTTTTTCTTTACTTACGACCTCGGAAACAAGACCACAAGAAAGGGAACGGGCGGCATCAATAAACTTTCCTGTTAAAAGTAACTCGGATGCTATTGACACCCCAATAAGGCGAGGAAGAAAGTAACTGCTTCCCATATCGGCACCGGTTAAACCAATCTTTATATATGCAGCTGACATTTTTGTTGTTTCAGTTGCGACTCTGATGTCGGAGGCTAGCGCAAGATTGAATCCGCCACCTACAGCTGCTCCATTTAGTAACGCTACAATGGGCTGTGGGCATCTTCGCATAGCCCTATATATATCGCCTATACGTCGCTGCAGATCCCATAACTCTGACACCCGATCCTCTGAAACATTTGTCTCTATGCTTTTCAAGTCTAGTCCGGCACAGAAATTTCGACCGGTCGCATGTAAAACTACAAGTCTTACTTTACGATTATTTTTGAGTTGCTCGAAATATTCATATAAATGGTTTATTAAATCTTTATCCAAAGCATTCGAGACCTGCGGTCGATTTAGACAAATCCAATCAACGGTCTCCCTTTGATCAATTATAAGTGACTTCTCAAGCACGAAATTTCACTCCTCACTTTTTTAAAATGACCGGGCTGGTACTAGCCTAAATAAAGCAAGTGTACTCCACAAGATCTTGCGCAGATATAAATATAAATTCCCTTCACGCCATAAAAACTGCTCATTTAAAAGTTCCCACGGGAAAGACTAGTAATTTCTTAAGCGCGTGCTTATATCCAAAAGGAGATTATCTAGTAAGTCTCGGGCGTCCTCAGGATTCTCAATATTCTGACTAACTATATTTTTCCATAGACTACTTTTGGTCGCGACTCCAAGAGCTTGCTCGATCTTAAATGAGACTAAACGATGGAAGAGCTGTTGCTGCCTCAGCTCTCGAATTTGCTTCAGATCAGTATTTTTTGAATCAAGTGATTCTGCGATAGTATGCCAAAGGCCGACAATACCTGTGTCAGTGTTTGCTATCGTCTCTACAATTTGAGGAACTCTCGATCGATGAGGAATTAGTGCTAGTGACTCTTCCAATTCAATTCTAGTTTTATGGACGCCCGGCCTGTCGCTTTTATTAATCACATAAATATCTCCCGATTCAGTAATACCAGCTTTGTTAGCTTGAAAAGTATCACCCCAACCTGGATTCAAGACTACAACGGTGATATCGGCAACTTCGGCTATTTCAAGCTCAATCTGACCTATCCCGAGAGTTTCGATTATAATGAGTGGCCAGTTGCAGCTATCAAATAGACTAACAGCAGAGACCGTGCTGCGTGCCAAACCTCCAAGGTTACCACGCGATCCCATGGATCTTACAAATAATTTTTCACTGTGATTATATGAGTTCATTCTCACACGATCTCCCAAGAGAGCTCCCTGGCTGAATGTTGAGCTTGGGTCTACTGCTATTACTGCAGTTCGGTCAAAATCCTTTGCTGCAATTGGAATTAGTGCATTGATCAAGCTTGATTTGCCCGCTCCTGGAGGACCAGTAATTCCTACTACAAAAGACTTTCCCATGCTCGGCAACAAGCTGAGTTCAATTTCTGCAGCAAGAACGCTATTATTTTCCATTATGCTGAGGAGGCGTGCGAGAGCCGCCCTGTCATCCTTTAATGCCCTTTGCAGCAAATCAGATATGTCTTGGTTCACTCAACTTCCTAGTTTAGGCTTGCTTTCTCTGTGTTAATCTATCTGCAGCTTCAACGATATCCGTTAATGAAGATCCTGGGGGATAAACTTCTACCCCTAGCGCGTTTAGCTCTCTTGCCGAAGCAGGTGTAATGGTGCCGCCAGCGAAAATTGGGACTGACTGACGTTCTTTTTTTATTGCTTCTATCGCTCGCAAGGCGACGTTAATATGTCCGCCGATATTAAGGCCAACTAAATCAACATCTTCATCTACACACGCGCGCAAAATCTCTTCTCCCGTTGCCATGCCAATCATGATAACTTCGTAACCGGCGTCCCTTAAAGCTCGTGCAACAATTGTGGGACCCCTCCAGTGGCCATCCAAGCCTGTCTTTGCCATCAATATGCGTTTTTGTTCCATAGTATTAGATGCCTCAGAGTTGTATGGGAACATCCCAATCGCCAAAAGCTTCTCTAAAAACATCCCCGATTTCTCCGAGAGTAACCTCTGCTGCAACGGCATCCATCATAGCCGGCATGATATTGACATTTTCGCTGAGACAGACTTTCTCAAGTTCCTTCAAACATCTCGTGGCTGATGATTCATGACGTTCTTTTTTTACTGTGTTGAGTCGATTTAGGGCTACGTCAAATGCATCGTCTGTTCCCATAAATCCTTCGACCTCAAAGGGTGATATGTCTTCCATTGCCGAGGTTACTCCAACTAGTTTTTGATCACCCTGTTCAAGTGCCATAAATTCCCTATGCTGGTTTTCGGCCGCTTTGGTATGAAGCCAGCCACTGTCCAGACAAGCTAAATATCCACCCTGTTCTTGTATCTCTTCATAAAACTCCCATGATTTCTCTACAAGCTCTGCAGTAAGTGTTTCGACATAAAAAGATCCCCCCAGAGGGTCTGTCACTGCGGTTAACTGTGTCTCCTCCTGCAGAATTTGCTGAATTCTGACGGACATTTGATGTGCGTGCTCGGAGGGAATAGACAGTGCCTCATCGTAACCGGAGACGCCCAAAGATTGAACACCACCTAAAACAGCGGACAAGGCCATCAAGGTACCCCTTACAATATTATTTAGCGGCTGCTGGTAGGTCATTTTAGAGCCAGCCGTTACACAGTGGATTCTCAGGTTTGCAATTTTTGGCTCCGTAATGTCATACCTTTTGCTAAGTAGTTCGCCCCACATAAGACGGGCCGCTCGCATTTTTGCTGCCTCCTCGAAAATCCTTATCGACGCTCTAAAACTGACTCCTCCACATCCTTTTGCAGCTAACTCGAGCGGTATGCTGTTCCGCTTTTTGATTTCGTCGAGATATTCCACCGCATTGGCAAAAAGGGATCCTAGTTCCTGATCTGGAGTGAGGCCGGAATCTGCTCCATTATAACCAGCGATAGATACTGGCACCCAACGTGGCATTTCTTTCCCACAAAATTCAATAATATCTGCATTTAACCGAAGTCCTGCCTTGGTCGGTATTTGCTGCTTCGTGATGCAGCCTAAATAAGTGAGATTAAAATCACTTTGTCCAGTCCCAGCTATTTTTCTCAAGTCATAACCTAGTCTGTTTGCGACTGTCCAATAGGCAGCAAGAGCGAAGGGAGCATGTTGGACTACTGCGCCCCCTGCATGTCCAAAGCTAGTTCCAATAGGCAGTCCATCTAGACAAATTGCAGTATCTCTTACACTTTGCATGACTGCACCGGTGAGTCCCACGTCTTCACGCCTAGCGAGCACCTCTGGATGATCCACATTATAGCAATGGTCGGCTGTATTTCGATCGTGTTCCATTATGAAACCAGTTTCTCCATTTTTTAGGAGAAACTTGATTCTTTCATTTTCGTCTTCTGGCTTTCCATAACCACTTAGTTGAAAAATTCTCCATGGCTTCGTTCTGTATCCAGTCTCATGAGATCCACGATGGTAGGGCGCTTGCCCCGGGGCGCTATCTACAAAGTTTCTATGCTTCTGTGGAATATCTGTCTGAGTATAAAATGGCTTCAGCTTAATGCCTGCGGCAGATGTCATATCATCATATTTGCGTTCTTTCTTCATGGAATTCTCTATAAAATGTCTCTAAATGACCCTGAGTTGATATTAGCGGTTGTTTTCTAATATTCCCACCCTTTACTACTGCTGTTTTCACTGTTAGGTTTGACTAACCCTTCTAAATGATGAAAAACCGGAGATAAGATGTTTCAACTGCCCTCGACTGAACGAGTACATATCGGCAAGAGGGTCTCCGCAGCGTTGATTGAGGAGATCGATTATCTCGGAGCAAACCGCATTTTCTTGCTTGTTAGTAGCGCTCTACGCAAAAATACTACTGAGATAGATAAGGTGTGCGACGCTTTGGGGAGTCGTGTTGTCAGCGTTTATGATGGTATTCCTCCACATGCACCACGTTCTTCGATTTTGACAGCGGCATCTGAGGCTCGTACTAGTGAGGCTGATCTTATTGTGACTATTGGCGGGGGTTCTGTGACTGATGCGGGAAAGATAATTCCGCTTATCCTAAAATATGAAATTGAGAAACATGATGACTTGGACCCCTTCCATATTTTCGTGGATGAGTCGGGCTCAACTATAAAGCCTACCTTTGAGGGGCCTAACTTAAGGGTTATTTGTTGTCCTACGACATTATCTGGAGGTGAGTTTAATACTCTCTCCGGCGCCACCAACGAGAAGATTGGACACAAACAAGGTTTCGAGCACCCAATGATGGCTCCCGTTGCGGTCGTCTTAGATCCGCAACTAGCCTTGCATACTCCTGATTGGCTCTGGATGTCTACTGGGGTGAGGGCAGTTGATCATACTTTAGAGACTTTGGGTTCTTTTGAGTCGGATCATTTTAGCGATGGGATCGCAGAAAGTGCACTACGGCTGCTAAGTCAAGCGTTACCAAACGTGCGTAAAAATCCAGATGATTTAGATGCACGTCTTCGCTGCCAGATTGGCGCATGGCAATCGATGATTCCAATTATTGGAGGGGTTCCCATGGGAGCCAGTCATGCTATAGGTCATATCCTTGGAGGAACTTGTGACGTGCCACATGGCTATTGTTCTTGCGTAATGGCGCCTGCGGTACTCCGTTATAATTATGAAACGAATTCGGAGCGACAAAGACGTATTAGTAGCTGTTTTGGTATGCCGGATGAACCGGCGGAGGGAATTTTGGATCAATTTATTTCTGACCTTGGTATGCCTCGCGCATTATCTGAAGTTGGAGTTTCCACGGAAAAGTTTGATCATATAGCCGAATATACAATGATGGATTTTTGGATCCGAACTAATCCAAAAGAGATCAAGTCACCGTTAGAAGTGATGGAAATTTTGAATTTGGCTGTATAAAAAGAGGACGGAAAATTGCTCAACGGTGCATGAGTACAAAGTAATGCTAGCGAGAGCAGTATGAGCAAAAAAGCACTTTGTATCATATTAAACGATTTTGTTACATCGTGCCCACTGTCAAGGAGTGCCGACTGATTGGTTTGTTCTGTTTATCATTAAAATGGTATGTCTTTTGGGTGTTGGGCACAAATTATATGGTGATTTTGGATATTGAAACTATCGACGGAGGTGTAGGGTGAACGAGTCTTGTACATTTGATCCGCGTGTGCCGCCACGAGATAAGTGTGTTAGCCGATACCTTATCGATCGATGGGCTGCAGAGAAACCTAGCCAGAAGTATGCCATTTTCGAAGATGGCGAGACTTGGACCTACTCAGAGCTAAAGCAAAAGATAGTCAGATTGGCATCCGGCTTAGCTGATCAGGGTGTTGAACAAGGTGATCACGTTGCGGTCTGGATGTTTGATGGCAAAGAAGCGATCCTCACTTTTTTTGCAATCAATTACCTAGGTGCGGTTTTCGTACCTTTTAACACAGCATATAAAGGCGCTCTGCTTGAGCACGTTTTGGATAATTCAGACGCACGTCTACTTCTTCTACACGGGGAGTTAGGTGAGAGACTAGATGGGCTAGACACAGCGAAGATAGAGAAGTTAGTTGCAATTGGTCGTTGCTCAGCCATATTACCCACTATCGATTTTGAAACTATTGCTATTTTTCCAGGTCAGCTACCTGAACTTTCTCATCCAATAGAACCTTGGCATACGCAGTCTATTATATATACCTCTGGAACCACTGGTCCCTCAAAGGGTGTACTCTCCTCGTATCTTCATATATTTACAAATGCCGGTCCAGAAACTTGGTTTTTTGTTACTGGGGAGGACCGGTTTCTCGTAAATATGCCAATATTTCATATCGGAGGAATGGGCTTGGTTTTTGTAATGTTGGCAAGGGGGGGATCTATTTCTGTTATGGACGCTTTTGACACTAAACGATTTTGGCCTTTTGTTAGAGATACCGAAACGACTGCTTTTTTCTTGCTCGGTGTGATGACTACATTTCTGCTGAAAGAAAAACCATCTCAAAACGACAAAAATCATAAAGTGCGATTAGCATTTATGGTGCCATTGACTGAGACATGTACTGAATTTCATCAGCGATTCGGTATTGACGTATATACCATCTTTAATATGACAGAAATATCCTCCCCCATTGTGTCTGAACCAAATCCAACGACGCGCGGAACCTGTGGGAAAGTCCGAGACGGAGTCGAGGTACGGCTAGTAGACGAAAACGACTGTGAGGTGCAATTAGGCAAATCTGGGGAGATGATCTTAAGAACCGATCGTCCTTGGGGGATGAACAGCGGCTATTACAAACAGGCTGAAGCTACTGCCAAAGCTTGGCGCAATGGTTGGTTTCATACGGGGGATTGCTTCCGTCAGGACGAAGCAGGCTACTACTATTTTGTGGATAGGAAGAAAGATGCTATCCGTCGCAGAGGGGAAAATATTTCATCATTTGAAGTTGAGGCTGAGGTGGTTGCGCATCCCAAAGTCCGAGAAGCGGCCGCCTATGCAGTTCCAAGTGATCTTGGTGAGGATGATGTTATGGTAGCGGTTGCCCCGATAGACGGTGAGCAGCTTGATCTTGCAGAGCTCACGCAGTTTTTGTCAGAAAGAATGGCTTATTTTATGGTGCCAAGATATTTCAGAGTATTAAACGAACTTCCCAAGACACCCACAGCAAAGGTGATGAAAGTTCTTCTAAGGGAGGAGGGAATCACGCAAGATTCTTGGGACAGAGATGCTAGCAGCATTCAATTAAGCCGTGACAGGCGTGCTACCTAATATAAATTAGAATATCTTATTATGGTGATATAAGAGCAAACCTCATGGAGTGCCCTAACTACTTATTTTTGGTGGTGCAGGTTGAGTAAATCAAGGAAGCTGGTTGCAAAAAAAATAACATAACTATTATTGCTGTTTGATGGATAAAAATTAGAGGTTCGGGATTATAAAGATGACATTATCTCTCGGTTTGTTCATGCCTAATTGCTCAAATATGCCGTCGATTTCGACTCATAACGTTGCACCTGAACAATGGCACTATTCGAATAATGAAAAAATTGCATTGTACGCGGAATCAGTAGGATTCGATTATCTCTTCCCAGTAAGTCGTTGGCGCGGTTTCGGAGGCGAGACGAATTTTTTAGGCGAATCCTTAGAGACAGTCACTTGGGCGGCCAGTCTTCTCTCAGCAACCCGAAGGATAAAAATATTTTCAACGGTACATGTACCACTGTATCACCCCTTCGTAGTGGCTAAAATTGGGGCGACGCTCGCTCACATAAGCGAGGATCGATGGGGTTTGAATGTAGTTAGTGGCTGGAGTCGCAGAGAATTCGAGATGATGGGTATTCATCTTGATGAACACAAGGAACGTTATCAGAAGACAGCTGCTTTTATAAAAATCTTAAAAGATTTGTGGTCGGGTAATTTCCCAGTGAATCATAGTTCAAAATGGTACCAAATTTCGGACGGTGAATCGCGCCCAGTGCCGCTTAAACCGCCTGAAATAGCAAACGCCGGAACCTCAGAGGATGCACAGATCATGACGACTCAGCTTTGTGACTGGGCGTTTATCTCAGTAAGATCAATCGAGGAGGCCCCCTTGTTGGTATCTGCAATTAGAGAACGCGCTAGATCTGAAAGTCGTGAAGTTAAAATAGCCGTATTCCCTTTTTTATTATGGAGAAGGACACGAAAAGCTGCAGAAAGAGAGCTTGGCAGAATATTGGCTTCGACTGACCGGGTTGCTGCCCACAACTGGATAAATGATCTGATGTCTGGTAGTGGGTCATTTGACGACTTTTCTTTAAATATGCTTGCCTCGAGCGGAGGTGCTATTCACATAATGGGGACCGCTGAGGATGTGACTGATGGGTTAACAAAGCTTTATGAAGCAGGGGTAGACGCAGTTATGCTCACGTTCCAAGACTATCTTCGAGATCTAAAGAGGTTCCAGAGAGAAATAGCCCCTCGTCTCATCTCGAGGGGCGTCGTATAAGCTACATGCCATAGTGGTCCGGCCGTATTCCATTGTTTAGAAGTCTTTTGTAATTCTGATACCCCATTCTCGCGGCATTCCATCAACGGCCATATTTGAGGAATTAACTGCTTCGCGATACTGCTCATACTCCTCATCAAATAGATTTTGCGCATAAAGTGTGACTTCCCAGCTATCTGCTTGGGATATAGAGAGTCTCAAATTTGCGATCCAGTATGAGTCGACGTCCAAAGATCCACTCTCGGTAGGATCCACAGCGCCTACATATGTATCGCCAGTATTTGTCTCGCTTTGATATGAATAATCGAATATTGCCCTAGCAGTTAGACCAGATGCAGAATTGCTCAATTGCCATTGATAACTAAACGCACCGTAGTACTGCCATTCTGGGAACCCAATATCCTTACCTGCCGAGTCAATATAAACAGGAACAAAGACTCCATTCCAGTCGGGGGAAAGATTTTGCGCCCGCGTTGCTGTTTGATTCACTTTATTAAAAGTCTGATACTCACCATGACTGTAACCGATATTTTGCGTGATGCTTAAGCCCTCCGAAGGAGCCCAAAGAGCCTCAATTTCAAAGCCATAAACTTCAGTTTCAGGGGCATTTACAATTGCTAAGATGGGACCAATGAGCGGGTCAACAATGGCATCAACCACCTGCTGATCCTCGTAATCGTAGAAAAACACGGCGGTGTTAAGCCTCAACCGATCGTCAATTTCACTCTTGGCACCGATTTCAATCGCATTAATATACTCGGCTTTATTAGGAGCAAAAGTAGCTCTGTTTGATGCTGCATTGTCCGCGAACCCTCCAGACTTAAAACCTCTAGAGATACTAGCATAAAGCAACAGACTATCATTGAACTGATAATTAAGCGCAATCTTTCCTGAAAAATCGTCGTATGTTGCTGAATCTGAATATCCCCCTGGTGGTCCAGGTTGGCAGTCGGCGGGATTTCCAGTCACAAAACAAGCGAAGTTAGCGCCAGTGAGAGTGTCTCCGGGAGTAGTTAAAGTAGCACCGGGATTAAACCCTGTAATTGCCGCAACTAGACCCGATCCATCTCCCGCCTGGAACGTACCCTGCTGAGTCTGACTTCGGGTCTCATCTGTAAATCTTAATCCAGTCACTAGAGTAAGATTATCTCTGAATTCCCACTCAACATGTCCAAAAACTGCCCAAACATCTCGCTTTTGTGTCGGATTTTGCATGCCAATACCGGGATAAGTAGTTTCGTCTCGAGCGTCAAAAGCACTTAATTGATGAGTAGTGTCATCCGCGTAACTCGCACCAACTAACCAACTCAAAAGGCTATCGTTATTCGAGGCGAGTCTCAGTTCAGTCGACCAGGCCTCTATGTCACTTTGGAAAATATAGTTAAAGTATTTAAAATTTGAGCCATCCGGATCAATCATATCTGAACGGTCGAAATCCTCATATCCGGTTATTGAGGTAAGAGTCATGTCCCCTAAATCCCAATCGACTCGCAGTGACACGCCGGTGCTCTCTCTATCAACGAATGGGTCACTGTTTGGGTAGAATACATCTGGTCCCCAACCAGCCGTGTTTGTCTTGTTCGAGCCAGGTATCA
>CABYJX010000046.1 GCA_902519405.1 uncultured Gammaproteobacteria bacterium | reverse complement strand
TTTCCCTTATCAACTGTGAAACTAACGTCGTTTACAGCTCTCACAATGCCATTCCTAGTAACAAAACTGACCGATAATCCATCAACCTGCAATAACCGATTAGATTTAATCTTTTGCACTTCTAACATCCAGCGCATCGCGCAATCCATCACCTAAGAAATTTAGAGAGAAAAGTGTGGTCGCGAGAAAAAAACCAGGAAAAAGTAGTAACCATGGATATTCCTCCATAGTCTCCGCTCCATATGCAATCAACAGTCCCCAGGAGGTTTTTGGAGGTTGAATTCCTAGTCCCAAAAAGCTAAGAAAAGCCTCAAGCAACATGACACCTGGGATTGTGAGTGTCGTGTAAACAATGATAGGACCGACGGCATTCGGAACAATATGGCGAATGAGAATCATTGATCGCGATAACCCCATTGCTACTGCTGCCTCCACAAATTCCTGCTGCCTGAGAGTTTGGACTTGTCCTCGCATTATTCTCGCCATAGTCAGCCACTCGACTGCACCAATAGCTAAAAACAATAGAAGCATATTGCGCCCAAATACCACCATTAACAAAATGATAAAAATCATGAAAGGTAAAGCATACAAAATATCAACTAGCCTCATCATTACTGCGTCGGTTCTCCCGCCAATATATCCTGCGATTGAACCCCAAGTCACTCCTATTACTAAAGCTACTATCGTCGCCAAAAAACCCACTGATAAAGAAATTCTCCCTCCGTACATTATTTGGGTCAGTAAATCTCGGCCAAATATATCTGTCCCTAACCAGTGCTTTAAAGAAGGACCTGTAGCTCCAAGATCCAGATCCTGTATCTCGTAGTCATAGGGCGCTATCCAAGGTGTAAGTAATGCGATAACGAAAAAAAAGACTAAGATCACTAGACCTCCGACAGCAAGTCTATTTTTTCTCAGTCTTATCCAAGCATCCTTCCCCAAAGATATACCTGAATCGAGGTCGCTAATCTCAAAGTGTTGCCTTTCAGTCATGATCCAATAAATCAGAGCGTATTCGTGGATTCATCCAAGCTGCCAAAACATCTGACAGAAGATTAAAAATAACGATTAAAGTTGATAAAAAAATCGTGGTGCCCAAAATCATAGTGTAGTCACGGTTGAAGGCCGCTTGGACATAGAAACGGCCCAGCCCTGGAACTTGGAATATCGTTTCGACGACGAATGAACCTGAAAGTAGTCCAGCAAATGCAGGTCCCATAAATGCGACTAACGGCAGCAATCCTCCACGAAGAGCATGTCTAGTAATTACTCGCCATTCAGCAAGTCCTTTAGCACGAGCTGTCCGAATATAATCCTGTGAGAGCACTTCTAACATACCCGCTCGAGAGAGACGTGAGACATAAGCGGCGTATGCCGCACCAAGCGTAATTGAGGGAAGTACTTTATCGCCAGGTATGTCGCCCCAACCAGATACTGGAAACCAATCCAGATGAACTCCAAAGAGCAGTACTAATGAAGGACCGAGTAAAAATGAGGGAACACAAATTCCAATCATCGCTAAAGTCATGGGAATATGATCCACCCAACTATTTGGACGCAAGGACGCAATAACTCCTGTCACCCCGCCTAGCAGTACCGCAAAAATCAGCGCGTAAAGTCCGAGTTCAGCTGTTATAGGCATGCCCGCTGCTATCAATTCATTTACGCTTCTGCCAGGATACTTAAAGGAAGGACCAAAATCTCCCTCTCTCAAATCGCTAAGGTAGGAGAAATATTGAGCCAAGATAGGTTGATCTAGTTTATAACGCGCCTCTAGGGCTGCCTTAACTTCTGGCATGACTGCTTTCTCGCTATCGAAAGGCCCACCCGGCGCCATACGTACGAGGAAAAATGTCGCCGTAATTACCGCTAAAATTACAGGCAAGGCTTGCAAAATCCTCACTATGATATAACGCGTCACTTATATGCTCACCTTTTTTTACCTTTCTTCCTTTTTCAGATTATCTAACCAGACATACTTCAAATTTAATGAGTCCATTAAATTAGAGGGAAGCCCCTTTACGCTAGGATTTATCAAATGTTTGCTGGTATACGTATAGATAGGAATGATGGGCATTGCCTGCATGAGCATGGTTTCCGCACGGTGAAATATCTGATATCTCAATTCTCTACTGGAGGCCTTTGTTGCTTTCCTAAGAACCAGATCATCATAAATTCCGTCGGCATATCCCGTACTATTATTACCCCCACTGCTTATAAATAGATCTAAAAAATTGTTTGGATCAACATAATCGCCAATCCACCCGCGTCTAGCAATATCAAAATCCATCTGATCAACTGAATCTAGATAGACTTTCCATTCCTGGTTAGAAAGCGTCACCTGGATGTTAAGTGTCGAAGCCCACATCTGCTGAATCGCGACAGCAATTTTTCGGTGTGATTCACTGGTATTGTATATTATTTCGATACCCGGCCAGTTCTTTCCATTTGGAAAACCTGCCTCCGTCATCAATTGCTTGGCCTTCTCTGGATCATATCCAAATAGCTTAGGTGGATCATATCCCAGTGTATTAGGTGGAGTTATACTATATGCTGGAACAGCAGTGCCTTGAAGCACAGTAGACGCCAGCTTATCTCTATCGATAGATAAAGAAAGTGCTTTCCTAACGCGAATGTCATCCAATGGTTTCTTATTAATATTAAGTAAATAGTAATACGTGCCTAGATAAGGTGCTTGAACATAAGGTGTATTTTCCATCTCTCGATAAATAGGAATCTTATCGAGAGGTACGCTCGCTGTGTAATGAAGTTGTCCAACACGAAACATCCTCTCTTCGGTGACAGAATTCTCGGTTGGGTAAAACACTACACCATTCAAACTGACTTTGTTCCTATCCCAATATGTAGAGCTTTTCTCTACTACGATTCGACGATTTAACTTCCATTCTGTCAATACAAAGGGACCATTACCAACGATATTTTCTTCTCGTGTCCATTTAGTATAACGATCCGTAGAAGCACCAAATTTCATAATGGTGGGTGGATGAACCGCAAAGGTGCTGTAATGATCCATAAGTTGAATAAAATAAGGGGTAGGTTCGTTAAGAGTGACTTCAAGAGTCCTTTCATCAAGCGCTTTAACTCCCACTTTCCCAAAATCACTAATCTGTCCTTTTGCAAAAGCCTCCGCGTTTTTAACTGGAAATAACATATAACTATATGGATTTCCCATCTCAGGATGTAAAGCTCTTCGCCACGACCATACATAATCACTAGCTTGAACAGGATCACCATTTGACCAGCGTGCCCGCGGATTTATGAAGAAATTTACGATTCTTTTGTCATCACTAAATTCCCATCGCTCAGCGACTCCCGGTTCTGGCTCGAGCGTATAGGGATTTTTGACAGCAAGTCCCTCAAATAACGCTCTAACTAAGTGATTCTCCGGAACGCCTGTGACAACATGCGGATCAAGTCCCTGGGGCTCAGATCCGTTTCCGTAGTGCAAAATACCAAGTCTGTTGCCACTATCAACGTTACCCTCCTGCACACTGCAGGATGCGAGCAAAATGAAGAGTAACGCGAATATAGATCTAGGGATTTTCTGTAGAGTCAACATAAGAATGAAAAATCAAGGAAGAATAGAAAAGAGAAAAAAATAAAGTAGCTTTGGCAATATACACTGCATGTCTTGTGAGGAAGTGCAAGCGTCAGCGACTGCTTTAATAATTATCAAATCCGAGATCCTTGTCTCAGCATATTCAAAAACATGGATGGATCAATACCTAAACGACTCACCTCCTGCGCTGCCGCTAATGCTATATCATCCTCAAGACTTGCTAACCATAGATTTGCAGATCTAGTTCCAGAACGACAGAACGCCAAAGTCTTGGCTTGAGAATCACCGAATAAAGTGTTCATTGCTTGGTATGAACTTCCGGGGAAATCCAGAGAAGTCACTGGATAATGATAATATCTTAATCCACATCTACGGGCCGCGTCTGCTATTTCCGAGCTAAGTGGCTGATCATTAACTTCAAAATCAGGTCGATTATTTATCAAAACATCAAAACCCATTTCGGAGATACCTGCGACCTCTGCAGGTTCTAGCTGTCCGGCGACTGAGACGTTGTCTGAAAGATTCATCAACTGCATGTTACTCTCCAAAAGGATCCTGACTAAGAAAAACTATATCACCGACTATCAAAATACATCTATAATATAGTTAAAGACTTCTCAAGACCCTACTGATTTGATCACCAGGGGGATCCTAAATCGGTCCAATAGCCCTAGTCACAAACTTTATATTTCAAGATCTGATGCCATGGAATCTACCGAGAATTAAAAGAGAATTAACTTTACGTTATCTCACTTAATAAGATTAAAACTCTCATTCGAAAGTACATCCAATATTTCTCCACGAGGACTATCTGGCAAAATTAAATTACACCCAGTTATTCGGCTAGCTATATTCGTATAAGTTTCGGAAACATCAGTGAGGGCGGTCACAGGCAAAAGAGTATCTCTCGCCAATGCCGCACGTTCAGGCATTCGCTCTTTGTTGAGCAATACATCTGGGTCGTCAAGGTAATCAAGTAGAAACTTTCTAAATCCCTCTTTGGAATTCTCTACAATATTATTTCTTTCATACTCTGAGGCATCCCATATCCTTGACGAATCGGGAGTACCTACCTCGTCCATATAAATCATCTTTCTCTCACCTGCCTGATTCTTAACATAACCAAACTCAAATTTAGTATCGACAAAAATTTGATTGATTTCTTCAAGATGCTTGCTAATAAGAGAAAAACCTTCGTTAAGCAATACTTCATATCTGTCTAAATCTTCAAGGGCATCAAATTTAAAAGCTCGAAAATTTTTCTCTATAGCTTGTCTCTCAATATTGGCATCGTCTGCCTCTGGAACGCCTTCTATGCCAGTTATTATCCCTTTGGTCGAAGGAGTAATAAGCAAGTCATCAAGGCGTTGATCACGAGATAATCCTTCCGGAAGAAGGTTTCCACAGAATACTCTCTCACCTTTAGAATATGAGCGCCACATTGAGCCTGTAATATACTTACGGGCGATCGCTTCGATCAAAATAGGCTCCGCTCGCTGTACAATCCAAACGTACGGATGTGGAACCTCTAAAATGTGGCTATCTGCTAGATTTTCTCGTTTGAATTGTTCAAACCAATAATTTGAAATGGCATTGAGCGCCGCACCTTTTCCGGGCACCCCATTCAACTCATTCTCACCATGCCAAATACAATCAAAAGCAGAAATACGATCCGAAATAACCATTACCGCCAAGGGCGCATCTGCTGCAACAGCATATCCTCTTGATGCTATCAGTCTTGAGCTATCAGTTGCTGTCAACCAATAAACTGAACGAACTTTGCCACTGTGGACCGGTTGCGTAGTCTTTATCGGCAGATCATCTGCGATAGCTAAAACCGTTTTAGCCTGAGACATCCTCTCCCCCCACTGAAAACATCTGATCTTATCAAAATCAACAATCGGATAAAATAGAATAGCTAGTAAAATCATTTCAGATTTAGTGTTAAACTATGCAAGCGTAATGAACTATTACGCGGCAGAGCTCGTACTTATCGTTATAAAAAGTATGTTAAGGAAAATTACAGGACATGTATCCCCGAGTAGTTTTTTTATTCTGGTTGTTAGTGACTTCAGAAGTGTTGGCAGCGTATAAGTTAGAACAAGTAATTGTAACCGCTACACGGAGCGATACGCCCGGTGAAAATCTACCCTTGACTTGGTCCTTAGTAGATCAACAACAAATTGACACTACTAACGCTGCACACATCAATGAAGTCATGCAAAGGATCCCTGGCGCTTGGATTAGTCGAGGTAACGGGCAGGAAAGTTTGGTATCACTGCGATCACCTGTGCTGACAGGGAGTGGAGCCTGTGGAGCATATCTTGCTGCTTGGGATGGGATACCCCTGCGTGCCACAGGTTTCTGTAACGTGAATCAATTATTTGATATCAATTTTGAACAAGCCTCCATAATTGAAGTTATTAAAGGTCCTGCTCCATCGTCTTTTGGTTCAGACTCCATGCATGGCATGATTAACATCCTTTCTGCGCCGCCAACCCTATCACTGGATCATAAAGTTTCGCTGGAGTACGGCGCCTATGGATTTACTAAAGCAAAATATCATTATCGGCACAAATCCGAGCTCACCGGTATTAGTGTAAACGCGAATACGACCAGCGATGGCGGCTATCAGTCTGATTCAGGATATGATCAAAAAAAAGTCACTCTCCGTTGGGAACACTACGGCCAAACTTGGTCAACAAGATTGGCAACTGAGTTAAGTAAACTTGATCAAGAAACCGCGGGCTATATAAAAGGATTTGAAAGCTATAAAGAAGATGCGGCTCGGAGAATTAATCCAAATCCAGAAGCTTACCGAGATTCCTGGTCCGCCCGAGCCTATGCTCGTTTTCACAGAAAGCTCGCAAATAATAACAGCTTTGTTTTTACCCCTTATTTGCGCTCTACAAAGATGGAATTCCTGCAACATTATGTACCATGGCAATCAACTGAGAAAAATCAGCATCGAAGCTTTGGTTTCAGATCATCGTTCAAACACAAAGACTTAAAATATGATGGGGTCGCCGGAATAGACTGGGAGATAACGAAAGGTACTTTAATAGAATTTCAAGAACTACCCTTTAGCCAGAACCAACCTCAGGGGAAACATTATGATTATACTGTTAATTCTAATACCTTTGCTGTATTTGGACATTACCACGTAAGATTTAGTGAAGCTTTCACATTAGATGCAGGCGGTAGATTTGAAAGTACAAAATACGACTATAGTAATAAGCTCTCCGATGGAAGTGCATGTTCCGCGGAGGCTTCAAACTGTCGTTTTTCTAGGCCATCAGATCAATCTGATCGATTTACAGATTTCTCTCTGAATATAGCGACCAGCTTCAGATTAAATAGAAAGCATTTAATTTATATTAGAGGTGCTAAAGGTTTTCGTGCTCCTCAAACAACGGAACTATATCGCCTACAAGCAGGCCAACTGGATGCCTTGATAGATTCAGAGGATATTTCTAGCTTAGAAATCGGTTGGCGAGCTAGGGAGTTAGGACCGGTCTCCTTAGATCTAGCAATGTTCAGTATGGAAAAAGAAGACGTGATATTCCAAGACACAAATCGTTTTAATATATTCGGTGCCAAAACATCACACTATGGCTTAGAAGCATCAATCAAGGTTTCATTTGACAATGGCATCTATGTGAATAGTGCTATGACGTTAGCTAAGCATCGCTATGACGGCTCAATTGAACTAATCGGGACAAAAAAAAATATTGATGGAAACGATATCGATACAGCTCCACGATATTTTGGAAGTATTCAATTAGGGTGGAATAGTTCCAGAAACAAAGGACTATCTCAGCTTGAAGGCGAGCTGATAGTTCTTGATGAGTACTATCTCGATCCTGATAATGAACACCGATATCAAGGACATACTTTGCTGAACATAAATAACAAATGGAAGATCACATCCAATTTATCCCTCTGGCTTAGAGTAAAAAACGTCTTTGATAAAAGCTATGCTGAGCGTGCTGATTTTGGATTTGGGCAATATAGGTATTTTGTGGGCCGAGATAGATCAGCCCAAATTGAACTGATATATGACTTATGAAAACCCAGAGATTAAGATAGAGAAACTATCCCCACCGCCTTTCTAACTTTATCAATCAGCGAGGTACTCTGCTCTCTGGCTCTTTCTGCTCCCTTCTTTAAAATCATTTCGATGTAGGATCCATCCTCCATCAATCTACGAAAATTATCTCTTGGTTCAGATAGCTGGTCATTGACTTTTTCAAATAAGATCTTTTTAGCATCACCCCATCCAATACCATCTTGAAATTTCGAACGCATGTTAGAAATTTCGTTTTCATCGGAAAAAGCACACCAAAGATGGAAGACAGCGGAGTCGTCTGCACTTTTGGGATCGCCCGGTTCCAAGAGATTAGTTTTTATTCGATTAATTGATTTTTTCAATTGCTTCTCAGAACAAAAAAGAGGGATGATATTATTATAGCTTTTACTCATTTTACGGCCGTCTAGTCCAAGCAAAACTGAACTTTCTTCTCCCACGATGGCCTCGGGAATAGTTAAAATTTTGGAAAAGCTGTGGTTAAATCTTTGAGCTATATCCCGAGCCATCTCGACATGCTGGATCTGATCTTTTCCAACTGGAATACGCTCTCCGCTAAAAACTAATATATCAGCAGCCATAAGAATAGGGTAACTAAATAACCCCATCGTAATTCCAAAATCTGAGTCTTCTCCTGAATCCTCATTTGAGCTAACCGCTGCTTTGTAAGCATGTGCCCTATTCATGAGTCCTTTTGCCGAGCAACAGGTAAGTATCCATGTCAATTCAGTGATTTCTGGGATATCGGATTGCCGATAGAATATCGTTCTATTAGGATCTAATCCCAATGAAAGCCAAGCTGCGGCGATCTCCTTACTAGATTGCATTACTAACTCAGGTTTCTGACATTTAATTAGAGAGTGATAATCTGCTAAAAAGAGATAGGAATCGACGTCTGGATCCTCACTTGCTTCTATCGCCGGCCTAATTGCGCCAACATAATTACCTAGATGCGGTGTCCCAGTAGTTGTAATACCTGTAAGAACTCTTGGTTTTTTCATTTGATGAGGAGGGCCTCGCTTTCAAACACCACATTTCTAACATGAGAAATGGATGTTCGCCAATCCTTTTGAAGAGGCTTTAGCACTTAACTTATATCCTCCATATCTAAAAAGGCTTTCAAAACCTGATATAAATCGTATGGGTCTTTAGAACCTGCCAACTCTCGTATGGAGTGCATCCCTAACGTAGGCACTCCTACATCTAAAGTAGAAATTCCTGTTTCAGCGGCACTTATGGGACCAATGGTGCTGCCACAGCGCATATCTGAGCGCATAACAAAGGTTTGTACGGGAACCTTTACAGAATCTGCTAACATCCGGAACAAGCCTGCCGTTTCACTGTTGGTAGCATAACGCTGATTAGCGTTCACTTTGATCACTGGTCCATCATTTAGTCGAGGACCATGGTTCTTATCATGTTGCTCAGAAAAATTTGGATGAATCGCATGCGCATTATCAGTAGAGATAAGCAGTGAACCTTGTGCGCTTCTAATAAATGCTTCCTCTGATCCGCTGATCCGTTTCAATATGTCTTTTAGGAACGGTCCTTGCGCACCGATATTAGAAGCGCTGCCAACCTCTTCATGGTCATTGAATATTAGTAGAGATGGATATTGAAAGTTACTGTAAAGCATTGCTTGTAAACAGCTGTAACAACTCAGCAAATTATCGAGCCTTGCCGAGGCTATGAATTCTTGCTTACGACCTACGAAAGATGCTCTTTGAGTATCGTAAAGAACTAAATCGTAATCTAAAACCAGGTCAATCTCCTTTAATCGATGCTGCTGTTCCAGTTGTTCTTTCAATAATGATTTGAAATCCATACAAGATTGGCCTGTCAGATGCATCAGGATCGGAAGAATGTCTTTTTGACTATTAACACTTCTATTGTTGTTTGCATCTCTATCTAAATGAATCGCTAAACTTGGAATAAAAGCAATAGGCTCAGAAAAGTCTATCAAACATGATTGCAGACTCCTACCTCGCTCTAGAAAACTCACTCGCCCCGCTACTGAGAGATCTCTATCAAACCAGGGATTTAACAACGCACCTCCGTAAACTTCCACTCCAATCTGCAATAAACCTTCTTTCTTAACATCGGGTTGCGGTTTGACAGCTAAAACAGGACTGTCGGTGTGCGCACCCAGTAAACGAATACCCTTTCCCGGATGGAATTCCTCACCAACTGAAAATGCAGCGATAGAACTTCCTCCGCGAATTACAAAATATTTCCCTCCCCCCTCAAGATTCCACTTGGCTCGCTCATCTAAAGGAACAAATCCAGCCCGAGACAAAATCTTAGAGACTTCAAGCACTGCATGAAATGGACTTACCGATTGATCCAAAAATTCCATCAGCCCATTGTTAAAAGAAGAAATTTTATTTTTCACTGAGTCCAAGAATATTCTCTCCAACTAATAAGTGGAAAAAGTTGATACGAAAATCATGATCCCACCAAAAACTAAAACACGGCTCTTCTGGTTTAGCTCGATAACATCAACGCCATAAGGCCTAATGATAACAAAATTCGATATATTACAAACGGCATTAAACCAACTCGATCAATCAGTCCAAAAAATGCCGAGATGGCAAAATATCCAGAGAACCCCGACACACATACTGACAGGAGCAGATTAGTATAGGAGATAGTCATGCTATCTAGAATTAACCCATTAACACCAAGAGCCACGGCTCCAAGGATCGCTGGGATAGCCAATAAAAACGAGAACCTTATAGCGGCAACTATGTTAAGACCCAAGTATAAACTCGCTGTAATTGTGATTCCGGACCGCGATACACCTGGAATGATTGCCAAGCATTGTGCACAGCCGATGAACAAAGCATCTCTAACTGTTATTTTCTGTCTCCCATATTTGGATCTTCTTAGCCACACCCAACCAAGAACAAGACCAAAACATAGCGATGCTACTGCCACAATCCATGCATCCCTGAGATATATCTCAACAAAATCTGAGAATAAAAAACCAACTATCACAAGTGGGAGCGTTGCCACAAAAAGATTAAAAATAACTTCCCTAGCTTCGTCTTGTGGTGAATCATGACTGTTGATTAAGATTCGAGAAAATAGCC
>CABYJX010000045.1 GCA_902519405.1 uncultured Gammaproteobacteria bacterium | reverse complement strand
GAGAGAAACGGACATGCCCGCGTTCCCACAAGTTCTTTGATTCCGACGAATGACCCAACGCTTTTATTTACCAATGCAGGTATGAACCAGTTCAAAGATATTTTTCTGGGAATAGAAAAAAGAGAATATTCCCGTGCGGTTAGTAGCCAGAGATGTGTTCGAGCAGGTGGTAAGCACAATGATCTGGAGAATGTGGGATACACGGCCAGACACCATACTTTTTTTGAAATGCTTGGAAACTTTAGTTTTGGTGATTATTTCAAGCGAGAGGCGATTCAGTTCGCGTGGGAATTTCTTACGGTTGATTTGGGGTTACCCAAAGAGCGTCTTTGGGTAACGGTTCATCACAGCGATGATGAAGCTGCAGCTATATGGATTGATGAGATTGGATTCCCAGTAGATAGACTTTCGCGTCTGGATGAGGATAACTTTTGGCAAATGGGTGACACCGGCCCATGCGGTCCGTGCACAGAAATTTTTTATGATCATGGAGCTGGTATACCTGGAGGTCCGCCTGGTAGCGAAGATGATGACCTCGATCGATACATTGAGATCTGGAATCTCGTTTTCATGCAATATAATCGATCCCCGGATGGATCTATGGAGCCGCTTCCTAAACCTTCTGTGGATACAGGTATGGGCTTGGAGCGTATTGCAGCCGTCTTGCAGGATGTCCACAGCAACTATGAGATCGATCTTTTCCAGTCACTTATAGAAGCGACGGCACGGATAATAGGTATTAGTGAGCTTTCAGATAAATCTCTTCGGGTCGTCGCCGACCATATTCGCTCATGTTCTTTTCTTATCGCTGATGGTGCACTTCCAAGTAACGAGGGTCGAGGTTATGTGCTTCGTCGCATAATTCGGCGTGCGGTCCGGCATGCCAATCGCCTTGGAGCAACACAACCAATCTTCCACCAGTTAGTGGCGCCTTTAGCCAAATTAATGGGCTGTGCTTATCCCGAGTTAATTGAAAATGAAGCCAAGATATCAGCCACCCTGCTTGCGGAGGAAGAGCAATTTGCAAAGACACTTGATACCGGAATGGCCATTCTGGAGGCAGCGCTTAAAGATTTAGAGGGTAGTATTATTCCAGGCGAAGTCGTTTTTCAGTTATATGATACTTTTGGTTTTCCTCTCGATCTTACCAACGATATTGCCCGAGAGCGCGGCTTAACCCTTGATACAGAGGGTTATGAATCTGCAATGGCATTACAGCGCAAGCGATCAAAAGACCATGGATCTTTTAAAACAGATTATACGAGCACACTCAAATTAGAGGGTGAGACTAACTTTGTCGGATATGATCTTTTGTCCGATGAGGTGTCGGTAGTTACTTTATTCAGAGAATCTGAACGCGTGGACGCGCTAGCCGAAGGTCAATCGGGTGTGGCAATCCTCGATAAAACTCCGTTTTACGGCGAATCCGGCGGTCAGGTAGGAGATACGGGCTTCCTCACAGGCTCAAAAGTACGTATCGAGATTACCGATACCACGAAAGCTCAGAATCATCATCTACATGCGCTGACAGTATTGAAGGGCAATATTTCAGTTGGTGACAAACTTTTGGCAGAAGTAGATAGCGGATTAAGAGAAAGAACCCGCTTAAATCATTCCGCGACGCATCTAATGCACGAGGCTCTAAGAAGGATACTGGGAGAACATGTATTGCAGAAAGGTTCTCTGGTCGACTCTGAACGCCTAAGATTTGATTTTTCTCACGGTGAGGCTGTGAGCTCTAAGGAGTTATCTCAAGTAGAAGACATGGTTAATCAGCAAATTCGCGCAAATACAGCCGTAAAGACAGAATTAATGAATATGGACGAGGCGGTAGACGCCGGTGCCATGGCTTTATTTGGTGAAAAGTATGGAGATACAGTTAGAGTTCTGAGCATGGGCGAGGACAGTTATTCTGTCGAACTATGTGGTGGCACTCATGTCAATCGCACGGGTGATATCGGTCTGTTTCGAATAACCGCGGAGATGGGTGTAGCCGCGGGTGTGCGTAGGATTGAGGCCGTCACTGGCGTTGGGGCGCTCGCGGCAGTTCGACAAGTAGATGGCCAGATTTCCGAGGTTTGTGATGTGCTTAAGGCGGACCCAGAAAGCCTTTCTATTCGCGTGTCAGCACTTCGTCGAGAAAATAGGGAATTAGAAAAGGAGGTCGCACGTCTTAAACAGAAACTAGCTACGTCAGCTGGCAGTGATCTTACAGATAATGCTCAAGTGGTTAACGGGATCAAAGTACTCTCGACATTGGTTGAGGGTGGTGATGCAAAATCCTTAAGGGTTACGCTAGATCAATGTAAAAATAAATTGGGTTCAGGAGTAATACTCCTGGCAGCGATAGAAGATGACCGAATAGCGCTAACTGCTGGCGTCACGAAAGATTTGGTAGATCGGATAAAGGCGGGCGATCTTATGCGGGAATTTGCGGGTCGGCTCGGTGGAAAAGGCGGTGGAAGACCAGATATGGCGCAAGGTGGAGGTAGCGACATAGCGGGCTTGGCTGATGCCTTAAAAGAGCTTCCTGATTGGGTAGCTAACTTAACAGGATAACAAGTGATATGTGCTGTCTGATGATTGGTATTTTGTGTTAGCAGATACCTAATTTGGCTGCTTCTAATATTGGTAAAGACTATGAGCTTAATCGTTCAAAAATTTGGTGGAACGTCAGTAGGCACGGTCGAAAAGATCCGACAGGTGGCCGAAAAAGTATCTAAATTTCATGAAAATGGAGACAGTGTAGTCGTCGTGGTTTCTGCTATGAGTGGTGAGACAAATCGACTTGTCGCACTAGCTCAAGAAATGCAAGAGCGACCTGTTCCTCGAGAATTAGATGTGCTGCTCTCAACCGGTGAACAGGTTACGATTAGTTTGCTATGCATGGCTCTCGACGAAATTGGTACTAGTGCCATCTCCTTTACTGGTAGTCAGATTCAGCTGTTAACCGATGATTCTCATACGAAGGCACGTATTCGTAGAGTCGACGATGAGAAAATCCGATGCGAACTTGAAAAAGGTAAAGTGGTTGTGGTCGCTGGTTTTCAAGGTGTAGATGAGGCGGGAAATATCACGACCTTGGGACGAGGGGGGTCAGATACGACAGCTGTTGCACTTGCTGCAGGCTTAGAAGCTGACGAGTGTCAGATCTATACGGATGTGGACGGTGTCTACACTACCGACCCTCGTGTGGTGGATAAGGCAACGCGCCTTTCTCACATTAGTTTTGACGAAATGCTCGAGATGGCGAGCATGGGCTCCAAGGTTTTGCAGATTCGAGCAGTGGAGTTTGCGGGGAAATATAATGTTCCTTTGAGAGTCATGCATAGTTTTCAAGATGGTCCGGGAACCTTAATCACATTGGAAGGGGCAGAAGAAATGGAAACACCGACAATCGCAGGAATTGCATTCAACAAAGATGAGGCCAAGGTGACTCTGTTAGGGGTTCCAGATACTCCAGGCGTTGCTTCTCAAATACTAGGTCCTGTCGGTGCAGCAAATATAGAGGTGGATGTGATTGTTCAAAATGTTGCTCCAGACAACTCGACTGACTTTACATTTACAGTGTCGCGTGGTGATCTTACAAAGACAAAAGAAGTATTGGGGAACGCAGTTGCTACGTTAAATGCTCGTGAACTTAGGACCGACGACACGATAACCAAGGTGTCAGTAGTTGGTGTTGGTATGCGCTCTCATGCCGGTGTGGCGAGCAAGATGTTTGATACCCTTTCTCAAGCGGGCATTAATATACAAATGATCACCACATCCGAAATAAAGATTTCGGTGATTATCGATGAGAAATATCTTGAGCTCGCTGTTCGCGCACTTCATACCGCATTTGAGCTAGATGGTGATCCTGCCGCAAAATCAGAGAATTGATTAGTGTTAGGCAGAATAATGTCAGTTAGGTAATTTATAGGCTAGAAGATAGTCTCCAAGTTTTGTATCCAAAGGCGCATGTCCTCCAGCAGCGATAACTACATATTGCTCTCCGCTTGATGATACATAGCTTATTGGTGTTGCCTGTCCACCGGCGGGAAGTCGAGCCTTCCAGAGCTCTTCACCATTATCTATATCAAAGGCCCTAATATAGTCATCGATAGCCGCGCCAATAAAAATCAGCCCCTGAGAACTAGTAATTGGACCGCCGATGTTGAAGACGCCAGTAGGGAAAGTAAGACCTAATGGAGCGACTTCCTCAGTAGTTCCAAGAGGTCGTCTCCATTTTACTTTTTGTGACTTTAGATCTATTGCGGCTAACTCACCCCAAGGAGGCGCGTGGCATGGGTATCCTAATGGCGAGATAAAAGGACGACTGTCGACTGCATATGGTGTGCCTGCCTGAGCATAATAAATTTCCGGACCACTTGTGGATATATTTGTACCCTTAGACGATTCACCGTAAGGCACGATTCCTAATTTATCGGCTTCTTCGCGTTTAATGAGTCTTTGGTACCAAGGGAAGTAGGCCGTGTTAACCACCAAGATATCTCTTGTCGTATCTACCGACATTCCACCCCAATTAAATACTCCAAAGTTACCAGGGTAATTGAGTGCACCTTGTTCTGACTGAGGCGTGAATTTACCCTCGTATCTTATCTCCAAAAATTTTATTCTGCACCAGAGTTGATCTATAGGTGTCGCCCCCCACATAGCCTCTTCGTCTAGATCATCGGGAGCAAAAGACGGAAAGCCAACCGAGAATGGTTGTGTCTTTGAAAGCCATTCACCTTCGGGAATATCAGTTTGAGGAACTACCTGTTCTTTTACATCTGTTAATGGTTGTCCATTACGCCTGTCAAGAACAAATATCTCTCCTCGTTTAGTTGCAAGGATTAGTGCAGGCACTGTCTCGGTTCCAGTGTTCCATTCAACTAGCACTGGTTGTGAGGGCACATCGTAATCCCAAACATCATGATAGACGGTTTGGAAACTCCATTTTACATCGCCCGAGGAAATTTCTAGTGCAACTACCGAACTTGCGTAACGATCTTGTTCTGGGGAACGATGACCACCATAGAAATCCGGAGGCGTATTACCGGTTGGCAAATAGACGAGTCCGAGATCCTCATCGCCGGAGCCCATACTCCAAAAGTTAGGTGTATTTTTGGTGAAGTCCGCTTGCGTGGGATCCCACCTGATACCCTTAGGTGAGAGAAAGTCCCATGCCCATAATAATTCCCCGTTATCTACATCAAAAGCTTTAACAACGCCACTCGGCTCGTAGGCCGACTGGTTGTCATAAATAAAACCGCCTACGATGGCGACATTACCCATTATGACGGGAGGCGATGTCACGTATCGATATCCGGGTAGGATTTTTCCAAGGCCGATATTAAGATCAAGCGCGCCATTTTGACCAAATTTTTCACAGGGTCTACCAGTGTTAGCATCAACAGCGATCAACCGATTATCAAGTGTGCCGGCAAGTATACGGGACTGACAATTGCCATTTTTCTTTTCATTAGCTGAGTGAAATGCGACCCCCCTACATGATTTGTAGGGAACGTGCTCTAAATTTATTTCGGGGTCGTGTCTCCATAACTCCTCACCTGTTTCTGCGTCGAGGCTTATAAGAAGATTATTGGATGCACATAAGAAAAGTTTATCGTCTACGCTCAAAGGAGTTACAGAGCTTAAAGTGATATCTGAATCAGTATTTGTAGAGACCTCATAAATCCAGGCAGGTATTAAGTCAGCAACGTTATTTCGACTAATTTGCGATGCCTGAATATGCTTAGTACCGGTTAAACTACCTCCGACAGTACTCCAGTTGTAAATAAAATCAGTAGGTTTGCTATTGAAATTTTCACTTACTAAATCTCCCGACTCGACCTTGAAGATAGAATTGAAAAAGCTAAAGCCAAGTAACCCCGAGATCAGACTGATCACTATGAGAGTGGTGAGATTTATGAATTTACTCAAAGAAAGCCGCTTTTGGACCGGAGGTAGTAGAAAAATCAATCCAAGGACAGTGGGCGCTACGAGTCTTGGTACCAGCCCCCAAATGTCAAAACCAACTTCATAGACTGACCAGACTACTGTAGCCCCTAGGAGACATTGATAAAGAATAGCAGCAATAGTTTTCTTATTTCCTACTGCCCATGCGATTACAAGAAGGATTATCCCTGTAATCAGGTAATATAAAGAACCCCCAACGAGTACTAACTGAATCCCGCCAAGGAAAAGGAATAATCCTATAACGCTAAAAAATAGCGAAAAAACAAGGAATGGTTTAGGTTGATTAAGAAAGCTATTTTCCATTAGAAGAGTTCCAAAAAGGGGATTGCTACACTAGCAAATAAAGTTTGTGCTAGGAACGGTTCTAAGCGTAAACTCCCCATCCTTTAGTTAGCTCTTTCGAGAACGAATGTCGCTATTTATGCACATCGCGCAGATTTACTTTCGAAATAGAATGGTAGATATGGAAAATTTAACACTTGAGCAATACTACGAAGGATATCTTCGTATGTTGCGGATAAGAAAATTTGAGACTCGAGCCGAAGAAAATCATTCTAAAGGAGAGATTCCCGGAGCACTGCATACCTCTCTTGGTCAGGAAGCCGAGGTGGTGGGCGCTTGTATGGCCCTGAAAGACGATGACTATATGGTCGGTAATCATCGGTCCCATGGTCATCCCATTGGGAAAAATGCTGATATGAAACCACTAATGGCAGAACTTTACGCCAGAAAAACGGGTATCTGCGGGGGAAAAGGTGGCTCGATGCATCTCTCTGACTTTTCTATTGGAAGCCTGGGAGAAACTAGTATTGTAGGGTCTGGATTGCCTGTTGCTGTCGGAGCAGCTCTAGGATCCAATATGCTAGGTGAGGGGAGAGTGACGCTTTGCTTCTTTGGAGATGGTGCGTCCAACGAAGGCGCTTTCCACGAGGCACTTAATTTAGCAGCTATCTGGAATTTGCCCGTAGTATTTTTATGTGAAAATAATGGCTGGGCGGTATCCATGCCAGCAAGCAAAGCGGTCTCAGTAGAAAACATAGCGGATAGAGCGGCAGCTTATTCTATGAGATCAGAGTTAGTTACTGATGGCCAGGATTTTGAGTCAGTCTACATAGCGACGAAGAGAGCAGTTGATACAGCGCGTGCTGGAGAGGGCCCAACCTTGGTCGAGGTTAAAACTTATCGTTTTGCAGAACACGCCGTCAATATGGGTCGAATGTTGGTTGATAGAGGGGAAGAACTCGAGGAATGGTTAAAGAGAGATCCGGTCGAGATTTTAAGAATAAAAATTAATGAAATGGTGGGTGACGAGACTCGCTTAAAAGAGATTGAAGAGCAGGTAGAGAGGGAAATTGAAGATGCCTTGGAGTTTGCCAAGCAAAGTGATTTCCCAGATGTGGCAGATGCCTTTGACGATGTTTATTCCGAACGCGTTTCAGACTTTTATGGGCTTTCATAACCAATTCTGTTTTAGCGAGTATCCCGAGATATGGCAAGAATTAGTTTTATAGAATCTATACGTCAAGCTCAATATGAAGAGCTGGCAAGGGATCCCAAAGTGTTTCTTATGGGTGAAGATTTAGTCGCCAATGTTTTTGGTACAACGACCGGCTTGATAGAAGAGTTTGGTACGGATCGAGTTCGCGACACCCCGCTTTCTGAAAATGGTTTTGTGGGAGCAGCGGCTGGTGCAAGCATGGTAGGTGCCAGACCGATCGTTGATCTCACAATTACATCTTTTGTCTATGTAGCCATGGATCAGGTTTGCAGCATAATTGCTAAGTCAAAGTACATCTATGGTGGTCAGGTCAAACTTCCTTTGGTACTAAGGATGTGCATGTTTTACGGAAATTCCAATGCAGCGCAACACTCTGACAGAAATTACCCGATGTTTATGGGAATGCCTGGACTTAAGATCATTATCCCCTCTAATCCTTATGACATGAAAGGTCTCCTCAAAACGGCTATCCGTGATGATGACCCCGTGATGAGTTTTGAAGACGGAACTTTATGGTCTCAAAAAGGCGAGGTCCCTGAAGGAGAAGACCATCTTATACCGCTTGGGTTAGCCGATATAAAACGCGAGGGTACAGACGCTACTGTAGTGGCAGTTGCTGGTGGGGTGCCCCTTGCTTTGAAAGCAGCAGAGGAGCTTAGTAAGGATGGATTTAGTATCGAAGTAGTGGATCCACGAACACTTGTTCCGCTAGATAGAGATACTATTATTAGATCGGTGAGTAAAACGGGTCGGGTGGTTGTGGTGGATCCAGCTCATCAGTCTTGCAGCGCGGCAAGTGAGATTTCCGCGATTATTGCAGAGGAAGCTTTTGAAAGCCTTAAAGCTCCAATCTTGCGTGTGACTACTCCAGATACGCATTTACCCTTTTTCCCCAATGGTGAGAAGGCACTTCTTCCGAGTAAGCATCGAATTGTCTCAGCCTTAAAGAGATTATTGAATTGATAAGTAAGGATCATGAATATGTCGGTCGTTGATGTGTTGTTACCCCAAAGTGGTATGGGAATGCAAGATGGTGAGATTGTCAGCTGGCTCAAATCAGTGGGGGATATAGTAGAAAAGGATGAAGTGATTGTGGAGGTCGAATCGGCTAAGGTTACTGTAGAGGTGGTCGCACCTGCCAGTGGGGAGTTAATTGAGATTTTAGCCGAGGAAGGCTCCGTGATAGAGGTTCGTGACACGATTGCTCGCATTAAAGAGCCGTAAATTAAATGACTAGTGCACTGATTTTTGAACTATAATATGAATGACTCCGCCAAAACCCGAAAGGC
Source organism: uncultured Gammaproteobacteria bacterium (assembly GCA_902519405.1). Taxonomy (GTDB): domain Bacteria; phylum Pseudomonadota; class Gammaproteobacteria; order Pseudomonadales; family Halieaceae; genus CABYJX01. The sequence continues at coordinate 2,940 of CABYJX010000045.1, read as the reverse complement.
TAATCCATTTGAGAAAATTGTTGCAGAACGTGTATCTGATTCAAAAAGTCAGATTCCTCATTTTTATGTAATCGCCGAGGCTAACGTATCTAAGCTGCTGGATTTGCGATCAGAAATTAATGAATCATCCAATATGGAATCTCGACTTACTATAAACGATTTTATCATAGCCGCTGTCTCGCGCGCCCTCTGCGACTTGTCTGATTTAAATTCAGTGTGGAAAGAAGGTGAAATCGTAACCTTCACCTCTGTTGATATTGGAGTGGTGGTGAGTACAGAAAAAGGGCTATATATTCCTATTCTTAAGAATCTCTCTGAGAAAAATATTCAGGAGATTTCTAGGATGATGGGTGATATGGCAAGACAGGCAAATTCTGGCAAGTTGACTCTGGACGATATGAAAGGGGGGGCGATGTCTATCTCGAATGTTGGCATGTTTGGTTCCGTAACCATGCTTCCTATCATTAATTATGGCCAGTCAGCTGTTTTGGGAGTCGGGGCACCTAGAGATGTTTTTAGACCAGACGGAAACGGCTCTCCCCTGCTTTGTAAAGAGATAAAATTAGCTCTAGCTTGTGATCATCGAATTTACGACGGAGTTAAAGCAACTCAATTGTTAGGTTCTATAGCAGATATGTTGAATACACCGGAGCAGCTTGTCTCCTGAAAGTAAATCATTTTTTGGGAACAGCAAAATTTAAAAGGACATTTCCCGGTAGCCTTGAGCCATAGTGATACCCGGAATTTATCAGCAGGTTCCCCTTGTAGATTACGGGTCCATCAGCTTCAATGGCTCCGCCCTTAGCAATTCGGCCAGAGATCGTATCGAAGGATCGATTGGTCTTTGTGGACCAAATAACTTTTCCTGAATCACTATCATATGCACGTAATTGGCCATCAAAAGCGCCAGCGAATACGACTCCGGGAATAGCCGTTAAGGCAGCAGATACCCCAGCATCGCAAGCCGGTTTTTCATCTTCTTTACAGTCTTCGATGGCTCTCGTATACCAAATTACTTCACCGGTTCTAACGTCTAACGCATAAACACCCGGAAAGCGTTCGCCATCAAATCGACCAATAAAGTCAGTGTCTGCGTTGGGTGCGAATAATTTTAATCCCTCTACAGACATGCCCCAATGAACTCCTCCAGCATAACCTCCCACCCCTATTTTTCTCTTCCAGATAATCTCACCTTCTTTAGCGGGATCAAGTCCAAATACCATCCCGTTCTTTTGCCCGACTAGTAATATGTCTTTCCCTGGACCTACGGACACTAGTATTGGAGGGGCTCCGATATCCATATCAGGCCCATCTTCTTCTGGACAGTTATAGCTAGAACCAATGAAGCAGCTCATATTCCAGGCATCCCCGGCAAGTAACTGTTGATGCCATACTAATTCACCGGTTTTGAGTGAAAATGCCAGAACAGCATCTGAGGTTGGTGCTGCAGGAGAAGAATAAGATTCACCGGTACCGACGTAAAGTAATCCTCTTCCAGGATCAATGGTCGGAGAGTTCCAGATGGGTGCTCCAGAAGGTGCAATAATGTCTGCACCGATTGAATTTTTCTTTCCCGTTTGCTTTGGGGTTTCCTGGATGGAGAAGTTTTTCCAGATCATCTCTCCATCTTTAGTATTAAATGCCGCGATTCCTCCGCGAAAAGTGCAGCAAGCGTAGCTGGGATCAGCAGCAGTAGCCCATTCCTTAGAAGATATTGGGACGTATAGTATTTCCTCATAGAGCTGCGGTGAGCCGGTGATAGTTGCATCGGGATGATCGTTTAGATGAGCTTGCCATTCTTCCGCGCCGTTTTTTCTATTTATCGCATAAACATTCCCATCCATGTCACCTTCGGGAATATCAGTTTGAGGAACTACCTGTTCTTTTACATCTGTTAATGGTTGTCCATTACGCCTGTCAAGAACAAATATCTCTCCTCGTTTAGTTGCAAGGATTAGTGCAGGCACTGTCTCGGTTCCAGTGTTCCATTCAACTAGCACTGGTTGTGAGGGCACATCGTAATCCCAAACATCATGATAGACGGTTTGGAAACTCCATTTTACATCGCCCGAGGAAATTTCTAGTGCAACTACCGAACTTGCGTAACGATCTTGTTCTGGGGAACGATGACCACCATAGAAATCCGGAGGCGTATTACCGGTTGGCAAATAGACGAGTCCGAGATCCTCATCGCCGGAGCCCATACTCCAAAAGTTAGGTGTATTTTTGGTGAAGTCCGCTTGCGTGGGATCCCACCTGATACCCTTAGGTGAGAGAAAGTCCCATGCCCATAATAATTCCCCGTTATCTACATCAAAAGCTTTAACAACGCCACTCGGCTCGTAGGCCGACTGGTTGTCATAAATAAAACCGCCTACGATGGCGACATTACCCATTATGACGGGAGGCGATGTCACGTATCGATATCCGGGTAGGATTTTTCCAAGGCCGATATTAAGATCAAGCGCGCCATTTTGACCAAATTTTTTATTTTGCTCTCTATATCGTGGCCGTTTCTGATAAACATCAAGAATGTGTTCGCAATCTTCGATCCCGGGGAAGCTATTTATCTCGAGCACTGCGCTGAATGCCACGAGGGAAATGTACCCAGAGCACCGCATAGTGTATTGTTTAGGGGTGCGACGCAGCCTGAAGCTATCTTCGCCTCTTTAACCAGTGGCGTTATGCAAAATCAAGCAGCTAACCTTTCCCTTGAGGAAAAATATCAGGTAGCGACTTATCTCACTGGAGCAAGCTTTGGACCATCGAAAGATAAGTCAAAAATTTCCTGCGAAGACCCACCAAACATGAGTTCTGGCACTGATCAAATTATTCCAGTCTGGGGTATGGGTTACCAAAATTATCGGTTTATCGGATCAAGTATAGCGGGACTGAATAAGGATCAAGTGCCTCATTTAGAATTAAAATGGGCTTTTGATT
>CABYJX010000044.1 GCA_902519405.1 uncultured Gammaproteobacteria bacterium | reverse complement strand
GATTCTAAGACTATCAGTTTTGCATCCAGAGTTACCGAAGCTCACTTAGAGGAGGACAATTGGTTGCTTCACGGTCGGACTTACGATGAACAGCGTTTTAGTCCGCTCTCTCAAATCAACACAAAGAATGTTTCAAATCTTTCACTCGAATGGTTTTTGGATCTTCCAGAAGCAAGAGGCCAAGAATCAACACCATTGATTATTGATGGTGTTTTGTATGCCTCGGCGGCATGGAGTATGGTTTTTGCGATTGATGCTAGAACGGGCAAAGAGATTTGGCGTTTTGATCCTGAAGTTCCAAGGTCCTGGGGAATAAGAGCATGTTGTGATGTAGTGAATAGAGGTGTGGCTTACTGGGATGGTCATATACTTTTCGGCACCATTGATGGTCGTCTTATCGCGCTTGATGCTGCTAATGGAACAGAAATTTGGTCGGTCAATACTATTGATATTGAGAAACCCTATAGCATCACAGGAGCACCACGGGTAGTTAATGGAAAAGTATATATTGGAAATGGCGGGGCAGAGTTTGGAGTCAGAGGCTATGTGTCGGCCTACGACGTACTAAATGGAGATCTCATCTGGCGATTCTATACGGTACCTGGACATCCAGAAGAACCTTTTGAAAATGAAGCTATGAAAATGGCTGCAAAAACCTGGAGTGGGAATTGGTGGGAGCTGGGAGGTGGAGGAACTGTGTGGGACTCCATGTCCTATGATCCCAAATATAATCTTCTTTATATTGGTACTGGAAACGGATCTCCCTGGAATCCAAAGTTGAGGAGTGATAACAAAGGAGATAATCTGTTTTTGTCATCTATCGTCGCTCTGGATGCAGATTCGGGAGAATATGTATGGCATTACCAAACAACACCTAGTGAAGGATGGGATTACACCGCGACACAGCATATGATTCTCGCTGATCTTCATATCGAAGGACAAAGGCGTGAAGTCATCATGCAAGCTCCAAAGAATGGGTTCTTTTATGTGCTAGATCGTAGAACTGGAGAGTTGATATCAGCAGAGGCATTCGTCAACGTTAATTGGGCGAGTGAGATAAACCTAGAAACAGGCCGACCAGAGGTGCTCCCAGAAGCTAAATACTGGGAGACAGGTAAGGTTACTTTAATAGCGCCCGCCTGGAGTGGCGGGCATAGCTGGCATCCTATGTCATATAGCCCAGATACCGGACTGGTCTATATTCCCGCTCAGGAAATGGCGTTTCCTTATTACGCTAAAACTGAAATGAAACGTAATCCGCTTGGGGCAAATCATGGTATCGATACGCGATTGGCTGAAATTCCCGACGATCCAGAAATCATTACCGCCGTAAAAAGCGCCGCCACGGGTCATCTCTCGGCATGGGATCCTGTTTCGCAAAAAGAGATTTGGCGAGCACAATATAAAGGTCTATTAAATGGAGGCGTATTGTCGACCGGAGGTAATCTTGTTTTTCAAGGTAACGGTGCAGGTTCATTTCAGGCGTTTAGTGCCGATAATGGTGACCTGTTGTGGAAAACAGACGCGCAAACAGGGATAGTTGCTGCCCCAGTAACGTATGCAATTGATGGAGAACAATATATAACTTTAGTGGCAGGTTGGGGAGGTATTGTGCCACTAATGACCGGACCGGTAAGTTGGAATGACGGGGAGCCAGTTAATCGTAGCCGAATTTTAACTTATAAATTAGGGGGAACTGCAGCACTTCCTAAACCAAAAGATACCATCCAGAAAATGACCGATGTTAGCCATGTTCAACTGAAGGTTGATGAAGTAAAAAAAGGATTTAAATCGTACGAGGAGAACTGTGTTCAATGTCACGGAGCTGGGGCGGTGGGAGGAGGTGTGATCAAGGACCTTAGATTTTCGCCACTACTAAATATTCCAGAGGGTTGGCATAAGGTTGTTGTCGAAGGAACTCTCGAAGATAGAGGTATGATTAGCTTTGCTAGCGTTATTTCTCCTGAAGAATCAGAATTTATCAGGCAATATGTCATTGGTAGGAATCAGTTTGCACATACAATCGGCGACACGACACGCTTGTTACTACAAAAATAGAGAGACTTAAACTAGCTTGCGAGCTCTCGGACTATTTTCATCTGATCTGATTTAGGGATGTTTGCATACGCTGCACATGAACGATCAATGATGTCCCCGTAACGCTCTTTAATCTGACTTGCTATCGTAGACGGCTCTCCGATAACTGCAAAATGCTTGATTAAATCGGGCCCGATTAAATTACCCATTTCAGCCCATTGACCTTGTTTCGACATTTTATTTAGCTCGCTTTGAAGCTCTCCTGCTCCAATGCTTTCTAGCACTGGTTTGTATGTGGGTGTGGAGCCATAAAACGCTATTTGCTGAGCAGTTGTTCTCAAAGAAGTCTCGAGCTCTTCTTCATTTTGTCCAGTACAGACGAAGAGAGGATAACTAATTTCGAAATCAGCACGATTTTTCCCTGCCTTTGCGAATCCTTTTTCGAGAGAGGGTAGTGTTGTTTCTCGAAGGTAAGTCTCGGTGGTAAAAGCATGAACGATCATCCCATCTGCAACCTCTCCGGCGACTTCTGTCATTCTAGGACCAACAGCAGCAAGAAACACCTTAGGCGATCCATAATCGCAGTCAGTAGGGGTAAAAAATGGCGTCATGAGCGTATGTGTATAAAACTCGCCTGCAAAGTCTAGTGATTTTCCGTCGTGCCAAGTAGACCAAATAGCTCTCATTGCAAGAATAAATTCTCTCATCCGAGCTGCCGGGCTTGACCATGGCATACTGAAACGTTTCGTAATATGTGGTTTGATTTGGGAGCCTAGTCCGAGAATGAATCTTCCTTTTGAGTAAGCATTGAGGTCGTGTCCAATATGTGCAAGATTCATTGGGGAGCGAGCGAATGCGACTGCTATCGAAGTCATCAATTCAATCCTATTAGTAGTCTGCGCTGCTAGCAGTAAAGGAAAGAACGGGTCATGTGCCATCTCCGCACTTAGTATAGCCGAATAACCCGATTCCTCTAACTCTCTTGCTTTTTCGCCGGCATTTTCCAAATTGAAATCAATACCACAATCAACCTTCATAATATTTCCTGTCGTCTAATTTAGGAGGATGCTCCTAAAATTCAGCTCAAAAAACTGATAAAACAGTCCATGAGGTATTCTAAATGACTAATTTTAGTTCATTTTCGTAATTAATCTATAGTGTATGAAGCGCACCGGACTAAAGCAAAGCGGCGTTCACGCAAACTGTTTCTTTTTCAGTCAGTATTTAGCTCAGATACTTTAAACGTAATTGTTTTGGCGACGAAATCAACTTCACCACTTCCAATGTTGAACTTACCATTTGACACGTTGTCCAGCGTATATAACTTAAATATTTTTCCAGACTTCTTCCATATTCCTCTAAGCGTTGCAGTATTAACATCCTCACCATTTTGTGCCCAGGCAAAACCAGTAAATTCACCAGTACTAAGTGTGCGCAATTCGTCCGTGAATGTATAAGAAAGATAGGTTCTTCCATAATCTCCGGCCTGACCTGACGCTGAAACTTCAAACGTCTTACCTCCATCGCGAGTAAAAGTAGAGTCAATATTGAACATCGCGTCAAATGCGCCATCTCCATAGCTAATATCTTGGGCATACGTGGACGTGGCAAAAATAAAACTGCATATTATTTTAAATAAATATTTCATAACCTCTCCATTGATCATCTGATAACTGTAATTTCTTCTGCGAGATGAATTGGAACTATCACACCGTGAAATAATAATTCCAAGTCAGTATCTGGGTTATCAGCATTACCTTATTGAATGGATGGTTTAGAAACTATAATGTCTTGTGGCGGTCTGCAGGGGCTAGCGTGATGATGCACTATCTTTAGCACGTCATTTTCGAACAAGTAATTATTAGTTGCTACCATCCAAATTTCACTTAGCTGTTCAAAGCACATTACGGAAAAAATATTTCCTGATAAGTGAGTTTTTATCAAATGATGCCTTACAAAAAAATTGTCAGCTTGATTATTAAAGATCTGCTTCCAGCTACTCAGAATATCATCTCTATCTACTAAAGGTTGCCAACCAGGATGTATGCAGGTACAGGTATTTTCACTTGCCCATAAGTTATCCATTTGAGCGATATCTCTTTTATTAAAAGCTGTGTAAAACGCATCGTTTGTAAATTCGGCTCGAGTAATTTTAGCTTCGGTCATCTGATTTTTTTAAAGTGGGGAACAATGTTTTACCTCCCTCTTTCAGAGATAAGTTTTTTCGGCCAAGCCTTTAGATATTGAATATCTAATTTTAATAAAGTTTGTCATATGGATCTCCGATAAAGTTAATTATATTTGTGTATTAATCGTTACCGTTCTCGACGATAAGGTTTACAACTACATGGCCAGCAACTTCATAATCTATTCTGTTGGGATTGCAACAGATTATGCAATCATAGATTTCACTATTCCAGCCATCGAAGTCTGTATCAACTTCAAAAATTAATTCGAAATTAGAGTGGCATGAGTGGCAGCTAATTACTTCGTTAAAGGTTTTCATTTCTGCGGTGAGACAGTTTATATCTATAAAATAAGACAAAGGATATAAATTCATATGCGGCCAAGGCAAAATGATATATTACAGGCAGAGAAAACAATTTTGCTAATCTAGTATAGCCTTTGGTTTGGCCCCAGATTTCAATGAATGCATCTAGTCCAACTTTCGATTCATCAGACTCCGAAATAAAATGCAATCTTCTTAAATACTTATTTCCCATACTACTGCAGTCCTGAAAAACGATCTCAGATTTGTTTTTATATTGATTAATTTCAAAGGCGCAAATAGGACATTTCTCGTTGTATAAAACTTTCATAGATCAGTGGTCCTCGATAAGTAACAGTGCATCATAATAGTTGGGAACGAATCATATTTTTCTTGATACAAGATATACTCATTTAAGCTTGTGATATGGAATTATACGGTACAAATGGAATTTACGATTACGCCAGTTTATCTGAGGGAGATTGTCGCAATCAAACATATTGATTGAAGACACGGTCAATTACCTACCACATAATTCACTTTAGGATTACCTGGGAATCTAGCATTGTGCTCGTTGTATAAAGATTTAGCTATCATGACGGTCAATGGTCTAGCACTTAAGTGGAGCCGATCGAATTTTACACTAAGTAGGTAGAGTATCGAATGCTCAACTCGAGCTCCTCTTCTCTAATAATTTTGTCACTATTTCGAAGCTCATGGAAATATGACTGGCTGGTGCTGTTGATCCAAAATATCATAACCATGATAATTAGCGCTACGATATTTTTCTGGTGGTAGTACTATTTAATTATGAAAAAAGCAAAACTAGTTTTGGTGAGACATGGACAAAGCAAATGGAATGAAAAAAATCTATTCACGGGTTGGAAGAATCCAGGGTTGACCCAAAAGGGAATGGATGAGGCAACAGCGGCAGGAAGGGAACTGCGGGATTTGGAAATCAGCTTCGACGTATTATTTACCTCTGAGCTTCTGAGAGCACAAATAACGGGAAGGATTATTCTTAGGGAATTAGATATTAACTCAATACCGGTCATAGAAGATCAAAGATTGAATGAACGGGATTATGGAGATCTCTCAGGGCTTAACAAGGATGATGCTCGTGATAGATGGGGAGAGGAGCAAGTGCACATATGGCGCAGATCATATGATGTTCCGCCACCAGGTGGAGAGAGTCTGAAAGATACAGCCGCAAGAGTCATCCCATACTTCACCCAAAGTATTGTCCCTCATTTAAAGGACGGACAAGATGTGCTTGTGGCCGCGCACGGAAACTCGCTGAGAGCATTGGTAATGGAGCTCGATCACCTGAGTAGTCAAGAGGTAATCCAGATGGAAATCAAGACGGGAAAGCCAATTTACTATGAGACTGATGGTGATGAGTTTTGGAAAATGACGCTGTGATCAAATTGCTTGCCTAAATTGAGTTTCTACTTCTCTAAGGATTTTGCTCTTGTATTTCTACATATTCTTCAAATAGCTGAGTAGCCAGATCAGCTTGATTCGGTCTTGAGTCTTCCTCTGAATGAATAATTTGATCAGCTGCCATCATGGCACCCATCAAGAATGATCCGTCCGTGGTTGCAAGGAGTTTATATGTTTTTCCAGAAGCTATTATTTCTTGCCACTTGTTACGGATTAGTTTCCAGAATCCCTCTGTTGTTGACCAATAATCGATAGCTGGAGAAAAATCAAATTCTTCGATTCTTTCGTATCTATTCAAGCCAATCTCTCTACCTCGGACGGTGTAGTCAGGAGCCAAATAACCACCAACGGATCGTTTGGAAGAGGATGATGTCGTGACGACTTTTAAATTATCTTCTTCTTGACTCCAGCCATTGAGCGTAATGGTATGGCGATTGGTGCCAATTAAAACATCGTAGTCATCTCGAACGCTCTTCTCTCTGCGGGGTAGTGGACGCCATGTCCCTGCGCTCATCCAGCTGGAATACCCTTTGGCATGTACCCATTTTCCGACAGAATCGTAACGTGGAGAGTCGTCTACCTGAAAGACAGCTTGAGACCATGTCCCTTTTATATTTGATGTTTTGAGAGTTTCTCTGCCCCAAGTATCCCCGCCAAGGTAGACATTTAAGTGATGATCTTCATATGACCAGTCCTGGCGCCAATGTTTGACAACGTAAGGTTCTGATGTGACGCCATCCTCCTGCATCATCATCATGACCAATATGTGCTGGAGACTGATAAAGTCGTCGTTATCCTCAACTACAAAAATATGCTCTGTCGCCCATGATTGATAAGGAGCGACTACGTCGTGCTCTGGGAAAAACCCTAGCGTCTCTATAAAATCAAAAGATGCGCGATAGTCTCCTGTCATTGCGAGGATTGCCCTACGATCTTTTTCAAATTTACTTAGCTTGTCTTCCTGTAATGATTTCCATGATTCAGTTGGAATCGGCGCTAAACTAACTGGAGCTCCGACTGTGGTTCCTCCCCTCGGCGCTAATTCCGAACCCTCGGCAAACTTCCAGGAAAACATATATCGACGTTCAGAAGTATCATGTCCTCTAGATGATTCTATATTTTCTTGGGCTACAAGGGGAAATCCTTGGATGCAAAGCGTCAAAAATAAAGTAAGGGGACGAAAAATGTTGTAACTAATTTTCATAAGCCACCCATGGTAAGTTTTAGTGGATCAAGTAAACTGATAAGTTCTTCTCTTGATATGTTCGTATCTTCCTCGGCAATATCAACTATCGGACGTCCCTCCCTATAAGCACGTTTTGCTATCTCAGCAGCCTTTTCGTAACCGATAATAGGGTTTAAAGCAGTCACAAGTATGGGATTACGGTGTAAAGCTTCTCCAAGTTTTTCTTCATTTACGGTGAATGTGGAAATGGCTTTATCTGCGAGCAATTTCGAAACGTTGGTGAGTAATGAAATGCTTTCCAATAGGTTGTAGGCAATTAGCGGCAACATTACGTTTAGCTCGAAGTTGCCAGACTGCCCTGCCAGACAAATAGTCGAATCATTACCGATTACTTCTGCCGCCACCATAGCGGTCGCCTCGGGAATGACGGGGTTGACTTTACCTGGCATTATCGAGGATCCTGGTTGTAGCGCCTCCAGAGTGATTTCTCCCAGTCCAGCGAGAGGACCAGAATTCATCCATCGTAAATCATTGGCAATTTTCATAAGAGTAACGGCTGTAGTCTTTAATTGACCTGATAGAGCAACTGCCGAATCTTGGGATGCAATTAAGGGGAAAAAGTTCGAAGCTCCGTAAAATGACATGCTTGTATTTCCAGACAAGTTCTCAGCAAAGACAGAAGAAAATTCTGGATGAGTATTGATCCCGGTTCCCACTGCGGTGCCACCCAGTGCTAGGGTCTGAAGCGACTTAGACACCAATCCAAGTTGGTCAATATTATTTTTTACTTGATCAGCCCAGCAGATTAGACTTTGGTCCATTCGGATTGGCATGGCATCCATTAAGTGGGTGCGACCCGTTTTGCAATATTCTGAAACAGCCTCAGCTTTCCCTAAAATGCTGTTCTGTAGATACCTCAGAGCAGGTAAAAGGTCTCCATTGACTGTCAGGACTGCACTAACATGTATCGCAGTTGGTATTACGTCATTACTACTTTGACCAAAATTCACGTGGTCATTTGGATTAACCTCATCGCCGAGCTTTTTGGTTGCAACTGTAGCGATCACTTCATTGGCATTCATGTTTGAACTTGTGCCAGAGCCGGTCTGAAAAACGTCTACTGGGAAGTGATGCATTAGATTTTTATCCTCCATGAGCTCATTACACGCATCGACTATTGCGTTAGCTATCGGATCGGTTAGAGTTTTAAGCTGGAGATTGGCCTTAGCGGCGTTAAGCTTAATTAGCAAGAGAGCTTTGATAAACTCGGCAGGCATTTTTCTACCACTGATGGGGAAATTATCTATTGCCCTTTGGGTTTGAGCGCCATGAAGCGCACCGATCGGAATTTCCATCTTACCCATGCTGTCTTTGACGATGCGCGTGTTTTCCAATTCATTGCTCATCAACGTATTCTCCAATTACTAAAACTATACAAATGCTATCGACAGGTTTTTAGAGATTTAATAACTCATATACGGAGGTTATTACTTTCTGTCCAAAAAAACTACATTGAGAACCATTCTCATTACCAATACAATATACCTTAACTGATTTAGCCTTAATCAAGTGTGTCGAAAGTTGGACAAACTTATCTACGTAAGGGTTTCGTATTATGGAAGAAAAATTCACTTTTTGTGGGATTGAGATGGACAAAGTTAGTATTGCTTATGGATGTTTTTTAATCATTTGGGCGTTGACTGTATCCCTTCTAACCCAATCTACCTCACTCACATCATGGATCCCGGCATTCATAGGGGTTCCTATTGCTCTTATGGGGGTTCTAACCATGTTCTACCCCTCTAGAAGGAAAATCTGGATGCACGTTGCTGTTGTGTTTGGATTTATGGCGTTTTTGGGAGGATTAGACTTCCTTAGAGGACTATTCCATCCAGATGGAGCATTTGCGGTGTTGGGTGCGAGCATCTCGAAATTAATGTTATTCTTTACTGGTGGCATTTATATTACCGGGATCGTCCGTTCTTTTTTATGGGCAAGGCGGGCAGAAACCGAAAATAAACGGCCAGTCTGAGAACCTATTGTAGATCATCCTCTTCGATGTCGGTGGGCCTTTATATCATTGGCTGGACCATAATCTTAACAACAAAAAAAGCCACGTGCTGGAAACACACGTGGCGCTCCTATAATCGTTGCGGCTAGACCTGAGTCTAACTCAAAGTGAACGTGCCCTTCATTATTCCCCAATGCCCAGGAAAACTGCAGAAAAATGTGTATTCTGTTCCAGCACTCAATCCCTCAGTGGAAAACGTCACACTAGCCGACTCTCCGCCGCCAACTATTTCAGTCATTGCAATGACACGAGTATCACCCTCTTTGACGTAGTTATTTCTAAGTCCTGCGGATCCTCCATCCATCGCGACAGCTTTGAAGTCATCCTCGGTGGTCAGGACCCAGTTATGCCCCATGGCATTCTTGGGGAACGTCCCTTTATGATTGAGAGTCACTGTTACATCTGAACACGAAGCCGGTGCTGCCATGGACTTGATATTAAACTGCATATTATCGCCACTTTCGATTGTCAGATTACAATGGTCATCGGCGACAGCGCGCGCTCCAAATAGGGCAATCAGCAATGCTATCATGCCGGAATATATAGATAGGTTCTTCATAATTTTTCTCCCTATTGCTTGATCTTAATAACTAACGATTGATTATACTTCAAAATTAGTGGCTTGGATCATGTTTTTAGTAAAGTTTTGCTTTCACCCGCTTTCTTCCTGTATGGATTTCTCCATTTCCCAATCACTTTTCCTAGGATTCTCTTGCTGTCAAGATCTTGGTTACATACCGACGAATCTAAACGAGGATTGTCGCCTCTAATTCTCACAACTCCTGAATTAAATTGAGTAATACGCTTTACAATTAAACCTGCCGTTTTAGAATTAAATACTACTATATCTCCAGCACAAAAGCTTTTGTATTTTGTGCTTACTAGGACAAGGTCTTGGGGCAAAAGTGTTGGGTTCATACTATTTCCAGTTACTTTAAGCAGTTTAAACATTTTCCAGGACAGGTTGAATTATTGGTAATGAGGGTGGATAGGGTGCCGTCACCAAATGCGTTGGCACACCCTTTGTCTCCCAAAATATTTCAGCGAAGCGATTGAGCTGCCTAATAAGCTCATCTCCATTTTCCGGATCGATATTTTGTTTACATTTTGATGCGATCTGCATCAATGAGTGCACTAGTGAGTGAATCTCTGGAAATTGTTGGATTTGTGGTTCCTTGAAATAATCGCCCCAAATAATCATCACTTCTTTTTTAACTAAGCCTGCTTCGGTCTCTTTCTCTGTAACTAAGCGTGATAGCTGAGCGGCACTGGAAGTACCGCCATTAATGAGATTTACCTCGTGGATTAGATCGAGAAGTCTTGCGACGCTAAGAGCGGCGACCTGCGCGACACTTGGATCGTATATCTTGCAGGGTATATCGCAGTGGGCCCTGACGCTTTGTATTTTTAACATATCGTTAACCTCTATATTCCATGGGTTCAATTCAAGGACGCAGCCGCTTGGATGGGTCAGGCTTTAATAACGGCAAGGACTTCTTATTCGAGATGCTGATTCTCTGATAAACAAGTGAGCCGGTACTGAGCAAGATACTCACCATGATCAGCAAAAAAGCTATATTTTCGATATTTGAAAAAGAAAAATAAGGCTCATGGTGTGCCAAGGTCAAGGGTGCTGTCAGTACCGTAATTGAAATAATCATAAATCTCATTTTCCTCTCCTTAATCCGTCGCGCTAAGCAATTGTATGATTCCATTTACATATAATAACGATTATCGTTACTATATGTAAATGAGAATTATTTGCATTAGAAGGTGTTTGGGATTAAGATCCGGTCGTTTTCGTGATAGTTGGAGTTGATTTACAATGAAAATGTTTTATTCATATGCGCTCGTCTTGGTTTTGAGTACGTTTAACGTCGCTGCTTTTTCTGAAATTGAAGATGTCATTACCGTCATTGGATCGAGGACTGAACGGTCAATAAATGATCTTTCAGCAACGGTAGATGTAATCAAGTCGGAGCGAATAGAAGAAGAGCTTGCAAGAGATATTGCTGATCTCGTGAGATTTGAACCTGGAGTTTCAGTCGGGGGCACAGGAAGTCGTTTCGGTCTCACAGGATTCAATATTAGAGGAATCGGAGGCAACAGAGTGCTGACGCTTGTGGATGGAATCAGGCTTTCAGATGAGTTTACCTTTGGACCTTTCCTCTCAGCGAGAAGAGATTTTGTCGACATAGACAGCTTAAGTCGAGCAGAGATTGCTAGGGGACCGATTTCTTCTCTTTGGGGAAGCGATGCATTGGGAGGTGTAGTTTCCTTTACCACAAAATCTCCGCGGGAGTTTCTTGATGAGGATGATAATTTTTACTCCTCCGTGAAGATTGGTTACTCTAGCGCAGACTCTTCATCGCTAGCGACGGTCACCCTCGTTGGCGGTAACGAAACTTTATCAGGGTTATTGATCTACACAAAGAGAGATGGAGAGGAAACAGAAAATGCTGGAGGAGTAGGGGGTTTTGGATCTACCCGCGAGAAGCCTGATGCTCAGGAGATAGAGTCTGACAATATAGTTGCTAAGCTAAGTTGGCAACCACTGGTCGGCCATGAACTTTCTCTCAGCGTGGATTACTTTGATAACCAGACAGATTCAAATTTGTTTTCAGATTATGGGATCTTATCTCGTGGCACCATAGTTAATAGCAGAGATGCCTTTGATGAGCGTGAGCGCACTCGCATAGCGCTCTCTTATAGCATGGACCACGATATTGTAGTTGCTGATGAAGTAAGAGCGACTGTATATCGCCAGGAGTCCGAGACAATGCAGCTACTTCTAGAGTCGAGAACACCCCCTCCTTTTTTGTCCACTCAATCTAGAAACCGTCTGTCGGTGTTTGAACAGGAAATTGAAGGAGCAACAATTCAGTTTACCAAGTTTTTTGATATTGGTGACACAGGGCATACCCTTACCTACGGTATCGACTACTACGAGATTACTAATGAGTCTCTGCGTGATGGTGGTACTCGGGATGCAGCTGGTAATCCCGTATTTGAATTTCAGCCACTTCCAACTCGTGACTTTCCAAAAACAGATGTAGAAAATTTTGCTATATTCTTTCAGGACGAAATAGAATTGTTAGATGG
>CABYJX010000043.1 GCA_902519405.1 uncultured Gammaproteobacteria bacterium | reverse complement strand
ACTTCAGGTCATATCAAATAGCTCGATATCGAAAAAGTTAGGCAAACTAACTGGAACACTTGGGTTCATAGCAGCCGGATTGATCCTAAGTTTTTATGCAATAGTGGGAGGCTGGATGGCGGCCCACGCAATAGCAAGTGGTATTGATCTTTTTATTTCAATCGAGGGTATTTCCTTTCTTATTGAATTCGGAGAGGCTAGAAACGTAACTTTCATGTTCTTTTTTATGCTGCTCACCATTGCCATTGTTTCGGCGGGTGTGGTTGAAGGAATAGAGCGATGGTCTAGCCGACTCATGCCACTTCTAATTATTACGATGCTCGTATTATCTGGCTATGTATTAACCCTAGACGGCGCTCTAGATGGGCTGAGAGTCTATCTAATTCCAGACCTATCCGCACTGGCTTCCTCAACACTGATTATTGATGCTCTCGGATCCGCTTTTTTCTCATTATCACTCGGGGTGGGCACAATGCTGATCTACGGATCATATCTTAAGGATGATGAAAATCTGCCAGTGACTGGGAGTTTAGTAACGCTTGTAGATATCTCTATAGCCGTACTAGCTGGATTTTTAATTCTTCCTGCAATGTATGTGGCACTTAATAATGGGGTCGATATTTTTTCGACGGATGGCTCCTTAATATCTGAGGACACTCTAATTTTTAGCGTTTTACCCGCGTTATTTGAAACGATGGGTCTTTCTGGAAGAGTTCTTTCATTTACTTTTTTCTCGTTAATGCTGGTGGCAGCGTTGACTTCTGCTATTTCAATGCTTGAAGTACCTGTCGCTTATGCAATTGAAGAAATAAAAGTTTCGCGAAATCAAGCGGTGATATTATCAGGCGGTCTAATCAGCATCTTTAGTTTTTTTATTGTCATTAATTTTAACCAAATGTTTGGATTAGTAGTAACAGTGACGACACGTTTCGCCCAACCACTTTTAGGACTCGTAATGTGTATCTACGTAGCTTGGATATGGCAAAGAACTTTGGTGCTGCAACAAATAAAAAAAGGAAATCCAGAAGTCGAGAGCAGTTTTTTTTGGAAAGTTTGGCCCATACACGTCAAATTTTTCTGCCCCATCATTATTTTAATTATATTTATGCAAGGTGCATTAAGATGACTAGCAGTGGTATTTTTAGGCCTCTACCAGTGCTTCTGTCAAAGCGCTATCTAATTCAGCATAGGCAAAATTGAATCCTGCCTCAGATAAAGCGTTCGGTAAAACACGCTGACTACTTAAAAGAAGCTCAGTGGCCATCTCTCCAAAAATTAATTTTACTAATGCGCTAGGAATTACAAGATGAAAGATTACCGGAAGCTTTTCACCGATCATCGTACTAAGCCTGCCAACTTTAGTAGGATACGGAGAAGTTATATTGAACGTGCCTTTTAAGCCCTCTCTCTCCACCAGAAAACTCATCGCGCGAATGGCATCTGTCAGGTGGATCCAGCTCATCCACTGATTTCCTTCACCTATTTGAGTTCCAATCTTAAAACGAAAAGATTGAGATAGCTGTTTTAAGGCACCTCCTGATCTACCAAATACGACACCAAACCTGAGATTACAGACTCGGGTATCTGGACATCCTAGCTTATTTGAAAGTGCTTCCCAATCTTGACAAAGTTTACTCGAAAAGTTGTCTCCAGCCGTCGAATCCTCGGTCAAAATATCATCTCCCCGAGAACCATAGTAGCCGATGGCGCTGGCATTTAAGATGACCGAGGGACGTTTCATTAGACGGTCGCAAAGCTTGATGACTCTACGGGTTGTTTCAAGCCGACTCTCAATCAGTTGTGTCTTATAAGAATCACTCCAACGCTTATCACCTAACGGTGCGCCAGCTAAATTGACAATCGCATCTATACGATGATTGTCAGCTATCTGTTCTAAATCTCTGATAAACTCTATAGATTCGCAAGACTCGTGTTTTCCTCTGCTAAGTATTGTAATAGTATGCCGCTCTTTTATTGCATGTTTTACAAAAGCTTGGCCAATAAAGCCTGTACCGCCAGTCACCAAAAAATGCATGTTACTCCTATCGAAATAAGTCGTTAAAATGAATAGCTCACTATTTATTGCTACAACTAGGAAAAGCCAAGCTGAGAAACTAAATGTCGGAGCAGAATATTATCATCGAAGAAGAAAGATTGCGCCAGTTTATAGATTCATATCAGAAACTTACTATTCTCACGGGAGCTGGGGTTAGCGCAGCTTCAGGAATTCCAACATATCGTGATGATGATGGTAATTGGCTTGCATCCGATCCGATTACTCATCAAGACTTTCTCTCTAAAGAAGTCAAGAGGAAGCGCTACTGGATGAGATCATTAGTAGGATGGCCATTTATGAGAGATGCGTTACCAAATATCGTCCATGATGCTCTAACGAACCTAGAGGAAAAGAAAAAAGTTTCATTAATAATTACTCAAAATGTAGATCAACTTCATCAAAGAGCTGGGAGCAGGTCTGTTTTAGATCTTCATGGCCGAATTGACCATGTGATTTGTATGAAATGTAAGTTTCTTTTTCGCCGTCAGGAAATTCAAGACTGGCTGCACTTGAAAAATCCTTTGATCAGCCATGGTCAAATCGAGACACGGCCAGACGGTGATGCTTCTTTGGAAACCAACTTTGACTCTGCTAACTTCAAAATCCCTTCGTGCACAAAGTGTGGAGGTATTCTGAAGCCCGATGTCGTTTTTTTTGGAGGAACAATTCCTAGAGGCAGATATAGATATGGAAGAGAAGCTATACTTGAAAGTGATGCCCTGTTAGTAATAGGATCATCACTTCACGTTTACTCTGGATATAGCTTTTGTCGCTTTGCAAATGATAATCAAAAACCAATCATGATAGTAAATAGTGGCCCTACAAGAGCGGATCACATGGCTGAATTTAGATGCCAGGTCGACTGTCAAAAGCTTCTTGCTAGTTATACTTTAAGCTAAAGTAGCAAATCAAAAGATGTCCTTAGAACCAAATTCCGCAATAATTGCGTCTTCAATCTGCTGTTGGTATTGAAGTGCGTTTATCTCACGACACGCTCCATTATTCCAAGTTAGATAGCTTGTATAATCAGGTTGACGAATATTTGTGAGTGTATCCCAGACAAGGAGACACTTCTGTAAAGGCGTTAGAATTGTATCATTTGCCACCCCTTGTATTAAATCACTCGGACTAGTTTTCTCAATTGATAGCCCTCTCTCAGTTTCCGTATCCAATCGCATGAAGATAGGTTTAGAAGAAGAAAAGAGTGGCCATATCTGTTTATTTTTATTAGGTGAACCAGTTCGAGCAAAATTAGCCCATGCACTCATGACCTGTGTCTCTAACTCCATTCTTTTTCGGGTGTTAGGATAAATATAGGAAGTTGCAGGACCATAATAATAATCGCCAGTCACAAAACTTACATCTACTCCGTGAGCCGCACCGAACAATTCTGGAAAATTTAAGGGAAATCGCCGTTGGTCATCCCAATCTAACCGAAAAGCAAAAAGCGATTTATTCCCTGCTCGCTCCAGAGCAGATAATGGCTCATCTACCCCATGAATTTTCCAAGCATGAGATCTTGTTTTAACCCAAAACTTATATAGCGTGGGATCTTTCGCTTTTATTACGGGTGGACCTAATCGAGTAAATGGATACCTCACATCGACGAAATATCGACTCAGACCCAGCCAAAGTGTGACTTCATCCCTCGTAGCGCCGGCCATTACACTAACATTTTTTACAGTAGGCGAGTCTGATAAAGTATCTAGAAGATCACCTTTAGGCAATACAATCCCATCAGCTGTCGTGAGAGGATGAATTCCGATGCTTGGCAGATTATTGTAGGTATCTAGAATATCGCTAGCGTTTATATCTCTAAGCCCAATCGACTTAAACTTTCCTTCTAACGCCTCTACAAGCTCGTCACTACTCCTTGTCACATATTTCAGTCTCCCTGCTTTGTTATAGGCTTCTTTTAAGGACGCCAGCTCAACATAACCTGACTGCGATATGGCTCTATGAAATAATCCGTCGGCGAGAGGACTGGCTAGCAAGGTGAAGACATTATGTCCACCGGCGGACTCACCAAATATAGTGATATTTTCATTATCTCCACCGAACTGGTCTATATTATTGTTAATCCACGTGAGAGCTTCTATTATATCCAACGTACCAAAATTAGAGGTCGCGTCGAGGCCCACTTGATCGTCTTGGATACGAGGGTGCGTAATCCATCCCAACGGCCCTAATCGATAGTTGAGAGTCACAACCATCACTCCTTGGGTAGCAACGAATTTTGAAAAGTTGTACGCTTCCTTATGTCCAGTAGTATTCCCACCCCCATGAATCCACACCATGACTGGGATCTTTCGGGTCTCCAGAAAGTTTTCAGGGGCCCGAATATCTAGATATAGGCAGTCCTCGTGACCTACAATGTTATCACCCTCCAGATTTGCTGTTGTATCAGCCTTTTGAGGACATATTTTCTTTGCTTCACCATTGGCAGCTATAAAACCATCTCGATCTAAGTATTCACGAGATGCTTTCCATCTGAGCTCATCTATAGGAGGTAACGCATAGGGAATATTAATCCACGACACAACACCTTTAGTTGAAGAGACTCCTTGAACTACTCCGCTTTGAGTGCTAACTTGCCAACTTTGTCGTATCTCCTTTACTCTTGGTCCTGTACATGCAGAGAGGAATAAAACTATAATTAGAATTAGATAAGTATTATAAATATATGTTTTAAATGATTTATTCTTTCCCATGTGCAAACTCATATAATCGTTCATTACACCACGCTTTACGGTTCGTAAATCATACCGGTTGGCCATATTATACCTTCTTTAAATACCTTAAATCGATTGAGGAGAACGTTCATTGTCGAGCAATAAAACCATGCTAGATGTAAATTTTGTACGTAGTCAATTTCCGGCTTTTAGCAGCCCCAATTTGAAAGATTATAGTTTTTTTGAAAATGCTGGCGGTAGTTTTGCGGCTAAACAGGTGATAGATAAGCTAACACACTTCTATACTCACACTAAAGTACAGCCATATTCGCCCTTCCCAGCTGCCGAAGCAGCTGGTGCAGCTATGGATAAAAGTTTAGAACTGGTTTCAGCTATGCTAAACGTGGAATCCTCCACCCTTCACTTTGGACCGTCTACTTCCCAGAATACTTATGTACTTGCGCAAGCTCTCCGAGAGTCCAAACCAGCTAGAAAGACGATTATTGTCACCAATCAGGATCATGAGGCTAATACGGGCGCCTGGCGGAGACTAGCGAATGCAGGATTTGTGATTCGGGAGTGGGAAGTGAATCCGGATACAGGAGCATTATCAGTAGACGATTTGAATAGATTGCTCGACAAGACCGTCAATCTAGTTACATTTCCGCATTGTTCTAATATCGTAGCCTATGAAAATCCTGTGTCTGAGATTTGTCGTCTGGTTAAACATGCTGGGGCAAGGTCATGCGTAGACGGCGTTAGCTTTGCGCCACATTGCTTTCCCGACCTGTCAAATTTAGGTGCTGATATCTATCTATTTAGCAGCTATAAGACATATGGTCCACATTTAGGGATACTATACATTTCAGAAGAGTTTAATCAGCTACTCTGCAATCAGGGGCATTACTTTAATACGCATGATCTGTCCAAACGACTAACTCCAGCGGGACCTGATCACGCACAAATAGCGGCAGCGGGTGGGATGTCCGATTATATAGAGAGAATCTACGACCATCATTTTGAACACAGTGGAACACTGACGCATAAAGTGAAGTCAGTGGGGCAGATGCAGCGTACACATGAAACAATCCTGCTTGAGCCTTTACTCGAATATCTTAACCACAGTAACAAAGTCAGAATACTAGGCTCATCAACCGCACACGAAAGATTGCCAACGGTGGCATTGGATTTAGCAAAGCCAGCGGAACCTGTGGCAAGATCCCTAGCCGAACACAAAATTATGGCTGGCGGTGGCGACTTCTACGCGGTCAGGCTTCTAGAGGCGTTGGGAGTTAAAGAAGAACATGGTGTGCTAAGGCTGAGCTTTGTTCACTATACCAACATAGAGGATATCGATAGACTAATAAATGCATTAGATGCCGTATTGTGAAACGTGACACAATGCGGCCTTATAAAATTTTTACCATAGATCCTGTATCAAATTAATTAAAAAGATGCCCACAAACAGAATAGATTACTAACACTTTCAAGCCGTGTTAATATGTTAAAATTATTTAGCTAATTTTCAGAATTAACTGCGAGAAAAAATATGCTTAAAGAGTTTGGTTTTCCCGTGCTAACTGCTAATCAAGCAGAAGAGCAACCTTATAGAATGGTTCGTCTTAATCAGGTATTAGGATATGTGCGGGGCACCGGAGAGTCGCAGGGAATCCTTTGGGAAATTGATCATAATCTCTTAGGCTTGAGCGACCAACGAGGAACCCTCCGCGCGCTCTGGTTTTTCCAACCCAGCGAGGCGGCAAAGGAAATAGTCAACATCGCCTGGCAAGATCAGGGAGAGAGCGTCATTGAGCACTGGGCACTTGAAGATGATGATGGCGAGCACTCCACCGCCAGCTCCGTGTTTAGGCCTGATAGTGTACCCAATTATCAGACTGAGGTAATGGACATCCTAAAATCTCGAAGAAATACACTGATCGAGCGGGTTGGTCCCGTCCAAGAAGAACCTACCGCTCTCTAGCTCGGTACTGATATTTTATTTACTTCAAGCTTACTCTACTCGGCTTTTGAGCCAGAATCACCACTACCATCGGAAGGACCAGTGTCAGCTTCTTTCTGATCAACATCCTCTCCCACGCCCTCTGATTCTGGTGCCTGCGTCCCGTCATTAGGCGCCGGATCATCCTCGCTTAAATCGACTGCTGCATCCTCATTGCTTGATGACGCTGGCCAAGGACTGAAAGGAAAGGGCTTATCATCAGTAAGAAAGAAAATGTAGGAAAACCCACCAGATATAACCTTACCTAGCGAACGAGTAAAATTAGTGATTTGCTGATTAGGGTCACCATTAAGTAACGACAGGAGCATCTGAACAAAAACAATTAATACCATTGCGAAGAAGAAAATATCCCAAATATAGCTAGCAACAATGCATAAAACCAGTGCATAACCAACTCGGGTAAAATCCTTTGTAACTTTCTTGTCATTCTCTGATTCCATTTCTTTTTCCTTTTTAAATATTTTCTGTTAACTAAAACTTTAGGGGCACACCATATATGGTTCTTGACACATCCTATCACCAAGTTCTTCATCAGGATCTGTCTCGTAGGCTGGCGACTGCATTCTCACGATAGCTTCCGCGCTAATGACAAAACCTTTATGACTGTCAACTCTGTCATACCCAATATCACCACCCGAACAGAGCTCATCATAACTTGC
Organism: uncultured Gammaproteobacteria bacterium; assembly: GCA_902519405.1. Taxonomy (GTDB): domain Bacteria; phylum Pseudomonadota; class Gammaproteobacteria; order Pseudomonadales; family Halieaceae; genus CABYJX01. Next base: position 5,145 of record CABYJX010000043.1, on the reverse strand, counting down.
CAAACCGGAGCTACCTTCGAGCTCATCGGCAGCAAACTCATTTGCGTCAGAAAATCGAGGATCAATGTCATCAATCATCGGATGAAAACCTGACGTCTTGGTGTTATTTAACTGACTTAGACTACCAATTACTTTATTGACCATAGGTACTATCAATTCATAACAATACTGGACCTTGATTTTAAGCAGATTGGCGTCTTGAATATTAAATCCACCGGAAGATGGACTGGGATCCCGGTACATTAAATTATCTGACGGTATCACCATGACTCCGTCTTCATTCTCTTCGCCAAACCCACTACTCCCAGACTCAAATGCCGACGCCATAGGACTGAGACGGATAATCCTGGTATAACCATCCACCTCGGTAGCTGCATTCTTTATATTACCACCAGTACCTTCCCCAGTCTCACCGCGCAAAATATCGTAATTGAGATCATCAAGACTGTCCGAGTGAGTATAAAGTGGCGCCAAACCACGAATCAATCCTTTCCGGATACCAGTATAAGTCGCATTGTTAACGGCACCAATTCTGGCAGCTTGAAAGGTCGCGTAATTTAGCGCAGTCTTTGCAGAATAGATGAGTGCAGTCTGTATAGCACCGAAAATTAGTAGGTAAAAAGGAAGTAACACTACCACAAACTCGGCCATTGCTTGCCCGGAAAGGGTATTCCTTCGAATTTTATGGACACTAGACATACAAATCTACCTAACTAAACCGGATCCCTTAACAGACTCTTGATAGACGTTCAGAAGTTTTGCAGCTTTTTCGATTACCATCGCATTCTCTTCGGTTTCGTCAGGCATAGAACCAACCGCTCCCTGAAGCGATTCAATTAACTCCTCCAACTGCACATATCCCAGATTATACCATCCGCTAGCATAGGTCGAATCGGATCGGAGAATAGCTTTGTATTGTTTAATTGCACCGACCGAGTCTCCCTGTAAATATATACAATTTGCCACTTTTATCCTCGTATCAAGATCCTGAGGAAGTTCATTAATGAGTTGCATATAATAGGGTACCGCACGATCACAGTTACCCTCTGCGTATGCCTGCCCGGCTTTTCTGGAGATTGTCGCTAGCTCATTAATATTTATATTCGGGGAAGCACAACCTATCACACAACATGTCGCTAAAAACATAAAATTTTTAGCCTTCAATAATTGCATTTAAAATAGTCTCCTACATCCACACCGATAGTAGCTATTAATCCACTAGCAAGCTCAAGAACAGATTCTGATCCTCTACACGCGCTAAAACGCCAAGGTTTTAGGTTTGAAACGGTCTTAACTATGCATTTCTCACGATTTAAATATATTACATCAATGGACCTTTGCATAAAACACGTGTGAATAGAAGAGCACGGCCGCAACCACAGAACTGAGTCTGACAGCAAAGATTCACGCGCCAATAATCCTCTAAGCCGTTGAAACGGGGAATCACAGAGCAACACCATTGTCTGATAAAGATGATTATCGTTGGCAAATTCAAAGCTTGCAGGGTATTTTTTCATCCCATCCAACCAAATAACTAGGATGGGTCTACGAACTTCATTACAATTGGGAACAGCAGCATAATAAAAGTTAACGGAAAAATAAAAACTACAAGTGGAATAACAAGCTTGACGGGCGCTTCCATAGCAGCTTTTTCTGCTCTTTGAAACCGCTCTGTTAGCCGCTGCTTAGCCTGCGCAGACAAGGTTTCTTTCATACTGGAGCCTAACTTATCCGATTGAATAATCGCTTTTACAAACGTTGAAATATCTGAGAGCGCCACACGGTCCTCAAAACGGGTGAGCGCATCAGCACGAGTGTAACCTGAGCTAATATCTCTAAGAATTATTCTAAATTCATTACGCATTGCTCCTCTTGGACCCTTCTCCACAGCTTGGCTTATAGCCCCTGCAAAGTTTAATCCTGCGTCTACACACATCGTTAAATACTCCAAATAAATCGGCAAGGTTCTCACCAGCTCTTCGTCACGACGACGCTTAAAATCTTTTGTCCACAGTTCAGGTAATATCCCACCCAGCAATGCTAAAATAAGTAGCAAACTGGGATTAACACCGCCTCCAGACGCTGTCGCAAGCGCTCCAGCAGCAACAAAAACAAAAGCTAAACTGATTTGGCCAGCAAAAAACTCCTCGGCAGTCACCATAAAACTGACACCACGCGCCTGAAGCTTCTCCTCAAGGGCCATGAGTCTCTCGTCAGAAAAGTTTGAAGTAACATAGAAGGTGAACACTCGGATTATCGGCATAAATGGCGCGAATATTGCCGGGGGGGGATCCATCCCATCACGACCCCGATCCGATACCATTGAGAGCAAAGCTACGATAAAAGTCATAAATGCCGCCGCAGCGATACCGGCACTTAGTGTAGCAATCCAAAATTCTAAGTCAGCTAACATCCAATAGTGGTCTCATTATTTCTTTTGGTTAATCAGCTATCAATGCTTGTAATCTTGCGTATGAAAATAAAACCCATCACTTGCATTACAACCATCACTGCCAGAACGACGTACCCTATAGTAGTCGAAACTAACTTACTCATTGACTCTGGATCGAGAAAGGATAGTCCTATCCCGACCAAGACTGGGAGAAAACCCATAAAGAGGCCCTGGGTCTTCCCTTGGGCAGTAAGGCTTTCGATCTTTCCCTCCATAGTAAATTTCGTTCTCAATGTTTCGGCCATACCACCGATAGTTTCAATCAGATTCCCTCCCACCTCACGACTGATGCGAATGGCCGAACTCGCCATGATTAAACTGTCTATCGGGACTCGTCCCTCCATTTCAATTAAAGCGTCATCTAGCGAAACACCAATTTGAGTTTTTCTAACCAGCAGGCTCAGTTCATTTCCAAATGGCACAGGAGTTTGCTGCGCCACGGTTTGCAGAGCGATTGCAATACTTGCACCAGACTGCAAGCTGCTCGAAATCATCATGAATGCGTCAGGAAGTTGCTCTTCTATCTTCTTAAATCGCTTTTTCCGCATCCGAGCCCAGAAAATACCTGGCACAAATAATAGCGCGCCTGCCACGACGGAAGTAATCAAAACCGAGCCAAATAACAACTCCACAATACCACTTACTATTACGAGGGCACCAAGGTTTCCCCAAAAAAACATGGTCGGGCTGGTGGTAACGAACATATCTTTAAGTTCAGTATCCGCACGATCAACCGTAGTTCGATAAAACAGTCTTCCCATCCCTACAATCCGATCTGATCCGGCGAATACAATAAATGCGACCATTGCGGCAGTGGAAAGCGCAGCAATAACAAGACTTACAAGTATGAAAGCATCATCCATTATGTAGAGAATATTCCAAGGTTAAGATTAATTCCTCTCTCTTTCATCTCCTGATAGAAGTTCGGTATTATGCCTGTCGCAGTGAACTGCCCAACGACTTTACCGTTTTCGTCATATCCCGATTGCTCAAACTTAAAGATTTCAGAAAGCTGGATAGTGTCTCCCTGGATACCGGTAACCTCTGTTATATTGGTCACTCGGCGAGATCCATCTGGGAATCTAGATTGCTGTACAATCAGGTGCACGGCCGAAGATACCTGCTCTCGAATTGCCAGTATAGGCAAATCCATGCCTGCCATCAGCACCATCACCTCTAATCTTCGGAGCATATCTCTTGGACTGTTTGCGTGCGCCGTAGTTAGGGAACCATCGTGCCCAGTATTCATCGCTTGGAGCATATCTAGTGCCTCACCACCACGGCACTCTCCCACTACAATCCTGTCTGGCCTCATTCGAAGGCAATTCTTCACAAGCTCACGTATGGTAATCTGTCCACGGCCTTCCATGTTTGCGGGTCTGGCTTCAAGGGAAACGACATGCGGCTGTACAAGCTTAAGCTCGGCCGCATCCTCCACAGTCACCACACGTTCAGCCATTGGAATATAATTGGACAAGACATTAAGTAATGTTGTCTTGCCAGATCCTGTGCCGCCGGAAACGACGATATTTCGCTTGTTAATTACAGCATTCGCCATCAGCTCCACCATGCCATCATTGACAGCATTAAAACCCACTAAGTCTTCTGCCTGTAGCCTCTTTGTAGCAAATTTACGAATAGTGATGCAGGGGCCTCTGAGCGCCAAAGGTGGGATGATTGCGTTAACCCGCGACCCATCGCGAAGACGTGCATCTACCATCGGAGAGCTTTCATCAATACGGCGCCCCAATGGGGATATAATTCGTTCTATTGTCGACATCACCGCATCTGGACTACTAAATTCGACATCAGTTTTAGTAAGCTTTCCAGATCTCTCAACGTAAATATCATCATGTGCGTTGACCATCACCTCGGTGACGGTTTTGTCAGCAAGAAGGTCCTCTATCGCCCCAAGCCCGACTGTTTCGTCTAGAACGATCTTCTTGAGCTTATCTCTATTAATTTCAGCAGGGATACCTTTATCAACGCTCTCCACGGTCTTCTGGATGAGATCATCAAGAAACTTTCTAAGATCCTCAGCGGCCATTTCATCCAGATGGACCCGTCTTAAATCCATCTGACGAAGTAATTCTCGATGAACAAACTGCGCCCACTCCATGTAACTAGTTTGACTCAGATTGTCTTCTAGATTGTCTGTTGATCCATTACCGGAATTACCGACCTCCTCGTCTGAACTATCTGAGTCAGCACTGCTATCAACACCTTGACCAAGCTTCTTTTCGATCACCCGGATTTTTGCTTCAAAACCACCGAAACCAACGACATCATCTTCTAATAGTGGTCCGTAACGTTTTATCGAGTCGCCGTTGATTGTCATCCCAAAACCATGACTAATATCTTCAGCGAATACCCCTGCAACTTCATGCTCGAAACGCACATGCCTCGGTGCGATAGACCATCCTTTTACACGAATAATAGAGTCACGACTCTTACCGATGTCACAGCTTGTATGGTTACAGGAGGCTGTCTCGCTAAAAGAACCGGTTTTCCCGTTTACAATTATTTCAAACACGTATCACACCTAAACTTAAAAATTGGATAACTTCTTTTTCCTTTCTTCAAACTCGTCAACCAACTCTTCAGCACGATTGACAAGCTCATCATTAATGCCCACTCCGGTATCAGTAATCGAGGTAGGCGAAATCAAGATGACGAGCTCTGACTCACCTTCT
>CABYJX010000042.1 GCA_902519405.1 uncultured Gammaproteobacteria bacterium | reverse complement strand
AAGATGCCACTGTAATTCCTACTATAAAACCAAGATATGGGATTATACTCGCTACACCCGCCATTACTCCGAGTACTAACGCCATTTGTATTCCCACGAATGAGAGACCCAATGAATAAACTATTCCTAGCGCCAACATGACCAGTAGTTGACCTCTGATAAAGGCACTAATCACCTCATCAGATTCCCCCATCAATAATTTCAATCGCTTTCTCCACCCAGCTGGAGTCAAGTGTAAAATATTCGCAATCATAATGTCCCAATCTCGTAGTAAATAAAATCCAACTACCGGAATGAGCACCAAGTTAGCCAGCAGCCCTATAAAGCTTGCGCCAGAGATAGCAAACTGCTGCGCCAGGCTTGTTGTAACTTGACCGAGAGCGAGAAAGTTGTCAGAGATTTTAGATGACCAGTCCACGTCTAATCCTGAACCAGTATTTAATGAAAGATAGGACCGTACGCTAGGGATCCAATCATTTACAATAGATGTATAAACTCCGGGTAACACAGAAATAAATGTCTCAAATTCGGAAATTAGTGGAGGTATTACAAGCAAGATACCCAGTATTATAATCGAGAAAAAAAAAGTAAAAACTATTAATACCGCAAAACTTCTAGAAAATCGAAATTTTTCCAGTTTATCAACTATAGGGTCACCTAGGTAAGCTATGAGTGCACCGAAGACAAATGGCATCAAAATTGGATGGATGGCGTATAGGAAGATGCCAACGCAAAATAAAAATATACTGACTTTTAAAAACCTAGACTGAGTCTGATTCACGGAAATTCTTTACCCCATTATCGCCATTTGTATGTAAGTCTATCAAAGTTGTTCTTTGAGCTGAGAAGAATTAGATTTGAATTTAGACCAATAATTTTTGATAAATCATTTTTGGACGCTACCGAAATTAAGCGGAATTCTAATACGTTATCTATGATGCGTTCGAGATTAGCATGATCTATAACCTCCAGCCCCTCTAGCCAAGAAACCAAGCCCATATAATCTGCGAAGTTTTCGATCCCTACTACACGAAGAGTAGCATTTCTTCCACCATCATTTGGCAGCGACTTTACGGAAAACCTAGTTGCCATGGTTTTCGCAACAAGATCTGCGCCTGTCGCAAACATTTTTCTAGAATCTGTTATATCTACAAATCTACTAATCATCTTTTCGCTATCTCGATATATCCATTCTCCAATCCATTTTCTTGAGGAAAGCTGGGACAGCCTACCCACGAGAATATCTTCAATTCCGTACCTATTTACGATATGACTAAAAGACTCAGCCCTTTTGTGCCAAATAGTATCAACCGATATTTCCGTATAATCAGTTAGATCTAGTAATGGATACCTGAGGGATACCCCTCTCTCGGAGAACGCTTCTTCTAACTCTACTTTTAATTCCCTATTCATCTCCGAATTTAAGAGGTCTCTACCAAATCGATCTTGAAAAACTACTAGAGCCATTACTGGAGAACGAGTCGCCGTCCATATTGGCGCACCTGCAGCCACCATTTCTCGTATTACCTCATCCTGATCAAATTTAACCTTTAAAATGAGCTTTTCATTACTTTTCTTATTCGAGTAACCATAGCCAACCACCAACGATCTGGCAGAATCTATAAGTTGAATAATTTTTGGCCACTCAAGAATGGCTTTGTCTCCAGATAGCTTCACAATTACTTTTGACAATCCCGCTTCGACTGCTCGATTAAAAGTGGACTCCGTTCGATCAGGCACCCAGATCTCAGATTCATATAAATCAACAAATACATCTGCCTTCGTATTAAACGCAAAAAACAGTAGAAAGCAGAAGGTACGGTAAAAAGAAAACATTTTTCTATCCTAAGCTTGGGTAATCACTACCCGGCTAAGAGCATTTTAATTAATAATATCAATTACTGAACTAATTGCTAATAATGGCTAAAATACCTTGTTACCTCTTTAAGAGCAAAGATATAACCATGAAGAAAAGTGATGATCAGTCGGGGCTGACATATAAAGATGCTGGTGTAGATATTGTTGCTGGAGAAGCACTATCGAAGACTGCTAGGTCGATTGCAAGAGAGACCAGACGGAATGAGGTAATAGGAGATATCGGGGGCTTTGGAGCATTATTTTCTCTCCCAAAAGGTTACGAGGAACCAGTTCTAGTCTCGGGAACTGACGGAGTTGGAACAAAACTGCGTCTTGCCCTTGAATTAGGAATACATCGCACTATTGGAATTGATTTAGTCGCTATGTGCGTAAATGATATTATCGTGGCAGGCGCGGAACCCCTGTTTTTTTTAGATTATTATGCTACTGGCAAGCTGAATCTAGAAATTGCAGCGGAAGTTTTGCGCGGTATAGGCGAAGGTTGTCAGCTAGCTGGATGTTCTCTAATAGGAGGAGAGACAGCTGAGATGCCAGGAATCTATGATGATTCCGACTACGATCTCGCTGGATTTGCAGTAGGTATTGTCGAAAAATCTAAACTAATAGATGGGAGCAATGTAAAGGCAGGAAACGTTCTGATAGGGCTTCCGAGCAGTGGTGCCCATTCAAATGGCTACTCCCTAATAAGAAAAATCGTCGATTTGAGAGGTGCAGATATGAAGCAAAATATTGGAGATCTCTCGCTTGGAGAAGCACTCCTCAAACCTACTCAGATTTATGTAAAACCAATTCTAGAATTAAAAAAAGCTGTATCAATTAATGCAATGTGTCATATCACGGGCGGCGGTATTATTGAGAATTTACCGAGGGTTCTTCCTGACCATTATTGTGCTCTAATTGAAAAAAATTCTTGGGAATGGCCTCCTATCTTTAATTGGTTACGGTCCGCTGGGAAAATTGAAACTCTTGAAATGTATCGAACATTTAATTGTGGGGTGGGTATGATTTTATGTGTAGATTATACCGATGCAGATATAACCCTTGAGATTTTGAAACAGCATCATCTAGAAGGATGGAAAATGGGCGAAATAAGGGAAGGGCCCCACCGAGTGCAACTAAGACCATGAGTACGCGTGATGAAGCTCGGCTTGCCATACTAATTAGTGGTCGAGGTTCCAATATGCATTCAATCGTTGATGCCTGTGATTCAAACTTTCTTCGAGCCCGGGTGTGTTTAGTAATTTCCAATAATTCAGATTCTAAGGGTTTAATTTCTGCAAGAGAGATCGGATTACCCACCAAATACATTGATCATAGGATCTATGAAAATCGAGAGTCTTTCGATCAGGCTTTACTTTCCGCTCTAAAGGAGGCTAAAGCCGACCTGATTTTGCTGGCTGGATTTATGCGGATCTTAACGCCGCTAATGATCTATCCTTTCTTGGGTCGCTTAATTAATATTCATCCTTCGCTACTGCCAAAGTATCCGGGTTTGAATACTCACCAGCGAGCCATCGATGCAGGAGATAAAGAAGCGGGAGCTACGGTACATTTCGTCACTCCAGAGCTCGATAAAGGTCCGGTAATTATCCAAGCTAAGGTGCCCATTTTATCAACGGATACTGCAGATACCCTAGCCAGCAAAATTCTCGAGAAGGAGCATGAAATATATCCCCTTGGCGTTCAGATGCTAATTGAGCAAAGAGTAACTCTCGAGAATAATGAAGCCATTATGAATGGGTCGGCTCTGCCAGCCAAAGGTATTAGTAGTGCGTAGACTTACCTATTTACTCTCTACAATTTTATTATTTTACCTCGGCTGCGTAACGCATGCGGAACCCAGAAGCGTCTTCGAATTGTTAAAGCCCTATAAAGCAGTCTACAAGTCGAAAATTAAAGGATTAGATGTACTATTTGAACGAAAATTATCAGTGGTAGATAAAAATCATCTAGTATTACAAACGCAGGGTAAGAAATTCGTCTTCGAAGTCTCTGAGGTTTCAAATTTTATGCTCGATGGCAATATTATCGTTCCTATCAACTATAAATATACGTTTCAGGGAGTTATAAAGAGACGAAAAGAGATTCAGTTTAATATTCCTAAAAGAGAAATAGATAGCCTAATCAAAGAAGAATGGTTCAAACTGCCATACGAAGAAGGAGTATTGGATCGTCTATCTTTTCAGGAACAGCTGAGATTATTATTAATTACAAATCAGGATATTCCACAAACAGTTAAATTTCGTGTAGCAGACGGTTCTCGTATAAAAGACTATACATTTTCATTCCGAGGTGAAGAGAATCTTCCTACCCATATTGGCGATCTAAAGACTATTCGATTTGCTAGAGAATTTAAGGATCCCAACAGATTAGATTCGGTATGGTTAGCACCCGCTTTAGACTATTTAATGGTCAAACATACCCATAAAGAAAATGGAAGATCAAACCAAGCAGAATTACTTCAAGTTTCCATGGATGACATCACCGGCATTTGAAAATAGAATATCGAATTAAGCTTTTGGCAGGGTGACACCTTTTTGGCCTTGATATTTCCCTCCGCGATCTTTGTAACTTGTTTCACAAATCTCGTCAGACTCGAAAAATAGCATTTGTGCAACACCTTCGTTAGCATAAATCTTAGCTGGAAGCGTAGTGGTATTGGAAAATTCTAAAGTTACGTGCCCCTCCCATTCTGGTTCCAATGGAGTGACATTCACGATTATCCCACAACGCGCATAGGTCGATTTTCCTAAACAAATTGTAAGGACATTTCTAGGAATTCTGAAATATTCAACAGTACGAGCCAGAGCAAAAGAGTTTGGCGGGATTACACAGACTTCTGCTGAAATATCGACAAAACTTTCTTCGTCAAAAAATTTTGGATCAACCGTAGCTGAATTTATATTGGTAAATACCTTAAATTCATTGGCACACCGAACGTCATATCCATAGCTAGAAGTTCCATAAGATATTATCTTCCCATTATTATCTTCTTTTATCTGATCCGAAATAAAGGGCTCTATCATTCCGGAAGCGGAAGCCATTCTTCGAATCCAAAGATCCGATTTGATACTCATATCACAATACCTTATTAATCTAATTTCAATCTTCCGAAATTTTTATCTCCGGAAAATCAACCTTATCTTCTTTAGTTTCTAATGTCTCCAAAATTGCGATCGCCGCTACTTCAAAACATCGCGATAATTCGGAATTCGGAAGCGAAATTACTACGGGATTACCCGCATCAGATTTTTCTCGAATATTGATATCGAGCGGAAGGGAGGTCAAAGTGCGAACATCATAGTCAGAGGAGAGCTTGTCTGCTCCCTCAGATCCGAAGATGTGTTCTCTATGCCCACACTTTGGACACACATGAACAGCCATATTCTCAATCACACCCAAAATAGGGACGTTGACTTTTCTGAACATCTCGATCCCCTTTTGAGCATCCAATAAGGCAATGTCTTGCGGAGTGGTAACAATCACTGCTCCACAGAGAGATGCCTTCTGAGATAATGTGAGTTGGATATCTCCTGTTCCAGGAGGCATATCGACGAGTAAATAGTCAAGCTCACCCCAAACCGTCTGTTCAAGCATTTGTGTCAAGGCACTACCTGCCATGGGACCTCTCCATACCATGGGCACACCCCGTCCCGAAAGGAAACCGATCGACATCGCCTTAATACCATGAGCAAGAATAGGTGATATATATTTACCATCTATTTGTTCTGGATGGATATCCTCTGGAACACCAAGCATTCTTTGCTGACTTGGGCCGTATATATCCGCATCAAGCAACCCTACTTTCTGTCCGAGCTTACTGAGTGCTAATGCCAAGTTGATAGCTACGGTGGACTTCCCAACACCACCTTTGCCAGACGCGACAGCGATAATATGTTTGAGCGAGCTAATCACAATTTTTCAGGACAATTCAAATTAATAGTTTCCGTTCAAAGGACGTCACTGCAGTATAGATAGAAGCCCCATAGAGAACAATGAATATTGAACAGCTGGTGAAAAACTATGCCTAACCAGATATAGTTAGCATACCTATAGAAAAATTCAGTTGTCAAAAAATGCCTACCCAAAGACGCATACTAGTAACAAGCGCCCTGCCTTATGCTAATGGGCCTTTGCATTTAGGACACATGCTGGAGCAAGTTCAAACAGATATTTGGGTTCGTTTTCAGAGATCCAAAGGAAATTCCTGTCTTTACATCTGTGCGGATGACGCTCATGGCACCGCAATTATGCTAGCGGCTCAGAGTCAAAAATTAAGTCCAGAGGAATATATCAACTCTATATGGCAGCAACATAAGCAGGATAGTTCCGCATTCTCTATAGATTTTTCGACATTTTACACCACACATTCAACTGAGAATCGTGAGTGGAGTAGGAGAATCTATACCCGTCTTAAAGAGAATGATGACATAGCTTCTCGAAAAATTACTCAAGCTTTTGATCCCAAGGAACAGTTATTTTTAGCCGATCGCTTTATAAAAGGCACTTGCCCCAACTGTAGGGCGGAGGATCAATATGGAGATAATTGTGAAGTATGTGGCGCTACCTATAATCCGTCCGATTTGATTAATCCGGTCTCTATAATATCGGGAGAAACTCCTATCCAGAAAGAATCAGAACATTTTTTCTTTAAACTCCAAAACTATCAAACTGAATTGGAAGAGTGGATTAAGTCAGGGACTTTACAACCGCAAGTCGCGAATAAGCTTAGCGAGTGGATAGAGATGGGACTTCAGGATTGGGATATAAGTCGGGACGGTCCTTATTTTGGCTTCGAGATACCGGATACACTGGATAAGTTTTTTTATGTTTGGCTGGACGCGCCTATTGGGTATATTGCTAGCTTCGAACATTACTGTAAGCAAGCAGAATTTGATTTCAATGAATACTGGAGCGAAAAGAGCGATACCGAATTATATCACTTTATTGGAAAGGATATAGTGAATTTTCATGGGCTATTTTGGCCCGCTATTCTGAAATCTTCTAACTTAAGAACTCCAACTGGGATTTTTGTACATGGTTTTCTTACGGTTAACGGAGCTAAGATGTCCAAAAGCCGTGGAACTTTTATAAAAGCATCAACTTACCTGAAACATTTGGATAGTGACTACCTTAGATACTATTTTGCCGCAAAGCTTAATGGCACAGTAGACGATATCGATCTGAATTTAGAAGATTTTGTTCAGCGAGTCAATTCAGATTTAGTTGGGAAGGTAGTTAATATAGCTAGTAGATGTGCGGGTTTTATAGATAAATCCTTCGAAAATCGCTTGTCATCAGACTGCGGGGAGGAAACTTTAATCAAAGTCTTCACTAGCGCTAGTGAAAATATTTCTCAGCTTTATGAAGCTCGCGAGTTTAATAAGGCAATTCGATCGGTAATGGAATTGGCCGATCGTGCAAATCAATATATTAATGACAAGAAACCATGGGTTCTTGCTAAGAATACTAATTATAAAGATGAAGTTCACTCTATTTGCAGCGTAGGGCTTAATCTATTTAGAATTCTAATGATTTATCTCAAGCCTGTCCTTCCAAAAATGAGCGTTGAAGCAGAAAAATTTCTCAATTGCCGATTAGATTGGTCAAACTTGGGAGAACTATTAATCGATCACGAGTTAAACAAATTTAAACCCCTAATAACCAGAATTGATGCTAACGTAGTAAATATGATGATCGAAGAATCTAAGATAGACGAGGAACCGGATAAACAAAGTAAGAATAGCAACGATTTAATCACAATAGAGGATTTTTCTAAGATAGATATCCGTATTGGCGAAATAGTGGCTGCTGAGCTGGTTGAAAATGCGGATAAACTATTACGTTTACGTGTAAACCTTGGGGAGCTTGGAGAAAGACAAATTCTATCAGCTATACGTGCCCACTATTTACCCGAGGATCTCATAGGAAGATTGACTTTAGTTATCGCAAATCTCAAACCTAGAAAGATGCGCTTTGGCATATCTGAGGGAATGTTGTTGATGACTGGCGACGAGTCACAATTATATTTATTATCACCCGACTCTGGTGCACGCGCAGGTATGCTAGTTAGTTAGAAAATCGAGCTAGCCTGTCTTTATTGCTCGACAAAAGCTCTTTCAATTACATAGTGCGCCTTAGTTCCCTGTCTTGACTCATTAAAACCTCGAGCATCTAAAATGTCGCAGATTTCTTTTAACATACTTGGACCACCGCACACCATGAAGCGATCATCTTCAATATTTGGATGAGGCATATCCAGGTCTAAAAAGAGTTTACCGCTTATCATCAAATCTGTAAGACGACCGTTATTTTCATACTTTTCCCGCGTTACTGTTGGATAATAAGATAACTTCTCCGACACAAGATCACCAAAAAACTCATTATTTTTTAGGCTTGTTGTAATGAACTCCTGATAAGCAAGTTCAGAAATTAAGCGAACTCCGTGCGTCAAAATTACTTTTTCATAACGTTCGTATAGTTCTGGATCTTGAATTATGCTCATAAAAGGAGCAAGGCCAGTTCCCGTCGAAATTAGATACAAATTCTTTCCCGGCAATAGGTGGTCCAATACCAACGTGCCCGTTGGTTTATTACTGACAAGTAATTCATCCCCAACTCGAACATTCTGGAGTCTAGAGGTTAGAGGGCCATCAGGCACTTTTATACTAAAAAACTCTAACTCTTCTGCATAGTTTGGGCTGACAATGCTGTACGCTCTCAAAAGTGGTTTTTCCTCCACTTTTAAGCCAATCATAACAAAATGGCCATTTTCAAACTTCAGCGATCTATCTCTAGTAGCAGTAAAACTGAAGAGCGTATCATTCCAATGATGAACAGATGTTATTTGCTCGGAGAATAAACTAGCCAATTTTACAGAACCCAACCGTATGACGATAATTTGCGGAACTTACTTAAACTGCGCCAATCATGAGTATACGCGTTTGAATCGCTTAAAAATAGCTCGATTCCGCACATTTGGCTTTTGTATAACCAAAAATCGTAGTTAATAGTGACTCCCATGAGTAATATATATTTCGTATGTTTAAGATATAGTTCTCTTTTGCTTGAGTGTAAGTTCTACAAAGTACAGAAGCCATTTATTATGGAAGAAAACTTTACATGGATTCCTTAGAGATCAATTGATGGACGTTTATGCTCTCATCCTAATTGCTGGACTAGTAAGTCACCATATGTTGGAGAAAAATAGCCAACTAAATATTTTCCCCAAATTATCCCATCCAATAGATAAAGCGATAGGCTTTTCGTTCACGATAACCTTTATTTTCGTCTTTTCCTCTGGGTTGATTTATCCATTATATAAGTATCTTCTATTTCATCCCGAGCTTAAATTCCTCAGAATTATTTTGATATTCATAATTGTCGAAATTACAACTAGAGCTATTTATCTTTTTATGCAGAATATATTTTCATCAGCATCAAAAGAGAGCTCACCATTTCCTCCGCTAGTTTTAGTGAATTGCGCCATTCTAGGTAGTATTCTTTTAAATTTGTCAAACAATCTCAATTTCCTAACGCATATAACGTATTCGTTGCTTGGGGCACTAGGATTTTCTATATTCTTGATAATGTTTGCTGCAGTGAAAGAAAGTACTGCATACTCTGATATACCAATACCATTCCGAGGGCTAGCAATTGATTTTATTACAATAGGAGTTGTAGCTATTGGCTGTACAGGATTTCTCGGACTTGTTAATTAGTGATTGATAAACTAACTCCCAAACTATCTTTCAACAGTCAAAAGTTACACACTTAGACTGATGGATAAAACAGTAATTAAGTCTCCATCCTATGTCTTCAGCACTGATCTGAAGGCAGAGTCTCATGCGCGCGTGGTTCTTATTGCTACCATACCTGGAATAGCTGTCAGTATCTTTTTCTTCGGCCCAGGAATTCTTATAAATCTCATTTGGGGTAGCCTATCAGCGATTCTATTTGAAGCGACGGTTCTTAAGTTTAGAAACAGTGAGCCGGTAGCTGGCTTAAAAGACTTTGGTACTCTCTTGACCGCTACACTTCTTTGTATATCAATACCACCTTACTCACCCTGGTGGTTGATCACTATAGGGGTTTTTACATGTATCATTTTCGGAAAATATATCTATGGAGGGGCAAGACGAGCTATTTTTAATCCCGTAATGATTAGTTATGCGGCACTATTAATCTCTTTTCCAACTCAGATGACATCTTGGCAACTTCCACATAATTTTTCGGAAACCCCAACCTTTTTTATGGCATTGAAAGCCTGCTTTGCTCCCGAATATTTTGATGCTAAAACAATGGCAACTCCACTGGATATCCTTAGACACAATAAAGCTCTGACTATGAATGAACTATGGACGGCCTATTCACAATTAGGATACTGGAGCGGGAAGGGGATTGAATGGATATCTATGACATTTCTGGCAAGTGGTATTTGGTTGATAAGAAAAGGGCTCTTCACTTGGCATGTGCCTTTTTCAATGCTCTTATCTTTAGCGTTAGTATCAATGCTATTTTATGACTATGGGAGTTCTACAAGCGGCGGATCACCACTTTTTCATATTCTCAGCGGTGGTACCATACTCGCAGCGTTCTTTATTATCACTCAACCTTCGAGTTCACCAAGATCTAAGATCGGAAAATTAATTTTTGGTTTTTCTATAGGAATTCTAATCTATGTGATCCGCTGGCAGGGCACTTATCCTGATGGTGTGGCTTTCTCGGTTTTGCTGATGAATTTCGCTACACCGCTTATTGATCATCTAACGCGACCAAAATATCTGATTAATAAAGATACCGCATGATCAATTTACGTATCACACTACTGAATATGTCGTCATTACTATTTGTGATTATTATCTGTGGGACGCTTTTGCTTGCTACTTTTATGAATACAAACCCTAAGCTTCTCAAAGCAGCAAGAGAGTACGAGGAGCGAAAATTATTAAAAATAGTGTTTCCTTACACTTTCACGAACTATATTTTAGAGGATAATATTGATGTTCCAGCGGATACTACTTTAGGAATTAAGAAAGGTTCAAAGGCATATCTTGGTAAGCACAATCAAGAAATAGTTGCGATCATACTCCCGATAACTGTAAAAGAAGGATATGGTGGAGAAATAAAGATTTTAGTGGGCATATCATCTGAGGTAGAAATCCTAGGTATCAAAATTCTGTCACATAACGAAACGACTGGTCTGGGCGATAAAATTGAGCCAGAAAAATCCGATTGGTTGTTGGGATTTGTAGGCCGATCGTTAGCGAATACGACCTACACTGGATGGAACATAAAAAAAGATGGTGGAGATTTCGATCAATTTACTGGAGCAACGATAACACCAAGAGCGGTTATTACCACTCTTAGAAATGTCCTGACTTACGTGGAGAATAATCAAGAAGTCTTGTTCAAAAAATAGTGATCGCCTAAAAACTAAAATTATGACCAAAAATTCTCATACCTTGCAATTCAATAAAGAAACTTGGAGCCGCGATCAGTTGCCATTTTTAATAATCAGTTTCGGACCCATACTTATTACCACTACCACTTTTTCTAATGCCCTTATCCTGTCTGGCGCATTTTTATTGACACTGATACTATCTACAATACTAGTTTATATTTTAAAAAGACTTATATATCCTGAAATCAAATCACTTTCGCTATTAGTAATTATTTCTTCTTCTGTAACCATTGTTGAGCTTATAGTTCAGGCATATAGTTTCGAGAACTTTCTCGGATTAGAAGCTTTTTTCCCACTAATCGCTACTAACTTTCTGATACTGACCAGTATGGAAACCGTTCTACAAAAAAATAGCTCTTCACTTACAAAATATGATGTCTTTAAGCTTGGACTAAGTGGCTTTGTAGTACTTGTATCATTAGGGTTTGCTAGAGAACTAATTGGAACAGGAAAGGTTTTTTTCGATACAACTATACCAGTTAATTCATCATCAATAGTGTTCGAAATTTCTTTACCTCAGTTTTATAGTCCTCTAATCCTTCTCACTCTGCCATCAGGTGCTTTTATAGCTATAGGATTATTTCTAGCATTTTTCAATTCGATAAAATCAGAAACAGACTGTACTTAAAATGCTAACGACATCAAAACCGCATCTTCTCGGGAACCAGTCGTGGAATAATAATTCGGCCTGAATCCATCTACAATAAATCCGATTTTTGTATAGAATTCTTGTGCTCTTTTATTAGAAATCCTCACTTCAAGTAAGCACCGTTCTACACCCCTTTCCTTCCAAAGTTTTAAAATTTCTGAGACCAGCTTAGCTCCTAACCCTAAACCTCGATGTTCTGAATCAACTAAAAGATGCATCAGAGTCACTTCACTCGCGACACAATCTCCACTGATGGCCAATCCCACTAACCTATCGTTAATGGTTAAGAGGTTAAAGCTGTTTGAATCATTATCTAGGAATCTTCTAATCTGAGTGACAGTCAAGTCCATGTTATTGAGTTTGGCAAACGTTGATATATCTTTGAAATCAGAGCCGATCGCAGCTCGGATATCGCTCCTATCTATCGACATGATTTAGTAGTTCACGCAAGAAAAGACGCTTACTTTCAGGCTCTAAAATCATCTCTCGAGAACTGATCCTAAATATCACTAACGAATCAAAAATTCTGCCCGCACTAAATTTTGCCGATTTAGACTCGCCTAACAGAAAACTTTTCTCCCAGTGGAATTGAGTACTTAATCTATCTAAAAATCCGCCTAAACTGGTCATTGCGGCTTCTACACCATGATCTAACTGCGGATTATTATGCACCGGCCATTCGAAAGTAGCAGTATTAAGCTCCTTCCTTTCTCCTTCTATTACTGCATTTATATCTGTAATTAAATGAAGTTGATCCTCTGAAAACTGCGCTTCTCCTAAATCTTCAAGCCACAAAAAACGATCGCTAAAG